>NZ_CDWTMG010000023.1:0-41086 GCF_977945845.1 Frankia sp. CcMO1 | reverse complement strand
AGCGGAGTTGGCCGGCGAGCAGCTGGCGGGCCATGACGATGCGCTGGATCTGGTTGGTACCTTCGTAGATCTGGGTGATCTTCGCGTCCCGCATGAGCCGTTCGGCGGGGAAGTCCTGGGTGTAGCCGTAGCCGCCGAGTAGCTGTACGGCGTCGGTGGTCACCTGCATGGCGGTGTCCGACGCCAGACACTTGGCGGCGGCGCCGAAGAACGTGAGGTCGGCGTCCTCCCGCTCGGACTTGGCGGCGGCGACATACACCATCTGGCGCGCGGCCTCCAGCGCCATGGCCATGTCGGCAAGCATGAACTGGATCCCCTGGAAGTCCGCGATGCGCTTGCCGAACTGCTTGCGCTCCTTGACGTAGTCCAGGGCGAGGTCGAGCGCGCCCTGGGCGATGCCGATGGCTTGTGCACCGATGGTCACCCGAGTGTGGTCGAGAGTACGCAGTGCCAGCCGGAGGCCGTGACCGAGCTCCCCGATGAGACGGTCCTCGGGAATGCGACAGTCGTCGAAGAGCAGCTCGCGGGTCGGAGAGCCCTTAATGCCCAGCTTCTTCTCCGGGCTGCCGACGGAGAAGCCCGGGTCGGAGCTCTCCACGATGAAAGCGCTGATGTTGGCGCCGCGTCGGCCGTCGGGGTCGGTGACGGCGAGCACGGTGTAGTACTCGGAGATCCCCGCGTTGGTGATCCAGGACTTCTGCCCGGAGAGCACCCAGTGGTCGCCGTCGCGGACGGCGCGGGTCTTCATCGCAGCGGTATCGGAGCCGGCCTCACGTTCGGAGAGGCCGTAGGAGAAGGCGGCCTCGCCGCGGGCCAGCGGTGGGAGGTATCGCTGTTTCAGGTCGTCGGTGCCGCCGAGGATGAGCGGGAGGCTGCCGAGCTTGTTCACGGCGGGGATCAGGGAGGAGGACGCGCAGACGCGGGCGACCTCCTCGATGACGATGCAGGTGGCGAGCGCGTCGGCGCCGACGCCGTCGTACTCGGCGGGGACGTGGGGCGCGTGGAAGTCGGAGGCCACCAGCGCGTCGTAGGCCTCCTGCGGGAACCGGCTGTGGGCGTCGACGTGGGTGGCGTACGGCGCGATCTTGTCGTAGGCCAGGGTGCGTACGGCGTCGCGCAGCTCGAGGTGCTCGTCGCTGAGTCGGTACAGGTCGAAGTCGGTGGCGGTCATGGGTTCCTCGCTCGCTAGGTCGCTTACCAGGGCGCTCAGTTACTTCAGTTACTAGGGCGCTCAGTAGGTGTAGAAGCCACGGCCGGTCTTGCGGCCCAGCAGGCCAGCGTCGACCATGCGGGCCAGCAGCGGCGGCGGCGCATAGAGGGGTTCCTTGAACTCCTCGTACAGCGACTCGGCCACCGCCTTGGTGGTGTCCAGCCCGATCAGGTCAGCCAGCGCCAGTGGTCCTTGCGGGTGGGCGGCACCACGGACCAGTCCCTGGTCGATGTCCTCGGCCGTGGCGAACCCGGACTCCAGCATCCGGATCGCCGAGAGCACGAACGGGATCAGCAGGGCGTTGACCACGAAGCCCGCCCGGTCCTGGCAGTCGATGGCGTGCTTGCCCAGATCGTCCTGCACGAACGCCCGCGCCCGCTCGGTCGTCTCCGGGTCGGTCAGCAGGCTCGGCACCAGCTCGACCAGGGACAGCACCGGGACCGGGTTGAAGAAGTGGATACCCAGGACGTGGGTGGGCCGTTCGGTGGCCACGGCGAGCTTCATGATCGGAATGGAGGAGGTGTTGGAGGCCAGCACCGCGTCCGGGTCCTTGACGACGTCGTCGAGTCGCTTGAACAGCGCGGACTTGGCGGTCTCGTTCTCGACGATCGCCTCCACCACGAGGCCGCGGTCGGCCAGGGCCTCGATGTCCTCGACGACCTGGATGCGTGCGAGCACCTCCGCGGCGCTGGCCACCTTGCCGCGGCTCTCCGCGCGGGACAGTGATGTCTCCAGACGCTGCCGTCCCGCGGCCACGGCGGGCGTGGTCATCTCCACGACGACCACGTCCTTGCCGGCGCGGGCGCAGACCTCGGCGATCCCGGCACCCATCAGGCCACAGCCGACGACACCGACCTTGTTGATGGCGTTCACCTGGCTCCTCCTCCACGGTGGTGGTACGCAGTATCATAGTTGTGGAACTACGTACCACCAAGTAATTTCGGTGCCGTGGAGCAGCAGCCGGCCCGCTTGGCCAAGGACAGGCTCGTCGCGGCGGCGTTCGAGCTTTTCGAGGAGCGTGGCTTCGAGGGCACGACGGTCGACGACATCGCGCAACGCGCGGGCGTCGGTCGGACGACGTTCTTCCGGATCTACCGGTCCAAGGAGGACGTGATCTTTCCCGAGCACGACGTGCTGCTCGGCCACATCGAAGCCCGGCTCGCGACCGCCGCTCCAGAGACCCGCGGGCTCGCTCTCGCGGAGGCCGCCCGCATCGTGCTGCAGCACTACCTCGCCGAGGGCGAGCTCGCCCGCGCCCGCTACCGCCTGACCAGCACCGTCCCTGTACTCCGCGCCCGCGAGGTGGCCGGCATCCGGCAGTATCAGCGCCTGTTCGCCAGGTTCCTGCGCGACTGGATGGGCAACGAGCCCGACGGCGCCCTGCGTGCCGAGCTGGTGTCCGCGGCCATCGTCACCGCCCACAACCATGTGCTCCGACGCTGGCTCCGAGGCGAGACCACCTCCCCCGGCGAGGAGTGCAACCGTGCGATGGAGGTGGCGCTCGAGCATCTCGAAACACCTGCCGAAGCCGGGACAGCCGTCGTCGTATTCCGCACCTCCGCCGGCGTGGACGCCGTGGTCACCCGGTTGCGTCGGGCACTTGACGAGGAACAGCGGCGCCCCTTGAGCTAGCGAGGGTGTCTGAAAAGGATGCCGGCGGACCTACTTCGCGGTACTGGTCACGGAAGGGGACGGCCGGACCGCGCCGGGGAACGGTGGCGATCGACCGAAGGGCAGGATGGGCACACGGTCCGGGGCGGACACCGCCCGCCCCGGCCGCTCTGTTCGTTGCCCCGCTCGGTCCGTTACCCTGCTACCCCATCCGAAGCTGGAGATCGTCTTGTCCCACCCCGAGGAAGCGGTGATTCTCATCGTCCCGGCGTCCCGGCGGCTGCCATGACCGGACGCGAACCCTTCCGTGGCGCGGTCCTCGATGCGGTGCTGGAACGGATCACCTATGCCAACGAGGAGACCGGCTACACGGTCGCGCGGGTCGACACCGGGCGCGGCGGCGACCTGGTGACCGTCGTCGGGGCGTTGCTCGGCGCGCAGCCGGGGGAGTCGCTACGGATGCGGGGGCGATGGGGCTCGCACCCGCAGTACGGCCGCCAGTTCCAGGTCGAGGATTACACGACCGTGCTGCCGGCGACCGTCCAGGGCGTGCAGCGCTATCTCGGCTCGGGCCTCATCAAGGGCATCGGTCCGCGCCTGGCCGAACGCATCGTCGAGCATTTCGGGGTCGCGGCGCTGGACGTCATCGAAAAGGAGCCGGAACGGCTCATCGAGGTGCCGAAGCTCGGCCCGAAGCGTACCAGGGCGATCGCCGAGGCGTGGGAGGAACAGAAGGCCATCAAGGAGGTGATGGTCTTTCTTCAGGGGGTGGGTGTGTCCACCTCGCTGGCGGTGCGGATCTACAAACAGTACGGGGACGCGTCGATCGGTGTGGTGCGCAATGAGCCCTACCGGCTGGCCACGGACGTCTGGGGCATCGGGTTCCGCACCGCGGACACCATCGCGAAGGCGGTGGGGATTCCGCATGACAGTCCGCAGCGGATCAAGGCTGGCCTGCTGTTCACGCTGTCCGAGGCCACCGACGGCGGTGGCCACTGCTTTCTGCCCGAACCCCGGCTCATCAGCGACGCCGTGCAGATTCTCCAGGTCGACACCGGCGACGTCATCGAGTGCCTGGGGGAGCTGGTCGCCGAGGACGGGGTCGTCCGGGAGGAGGTTCCGAGCGAGGATCCGGCGACGCCGACGGCCGCGATCTACCTGGTGCCCTTCCACCGGGCCGAGATCTCCGTCGCCGGCCAGTTGCGCCGCCTGCTGAACACCGGCGCGGACCGGTTGGCCGCCTTCGCCTCGGTGGACTGGGACCGGGCGTTGGGCTGGCTGCGGGAGCGGACCGGGGTCGAGCTCGCGCCGGCACAGCGCGATGCGGTGCAGCTTGCCCTGACGTCCAAGGTCGCCGTGCTGACGGGGGGACCGGGCTGCGGCAAGAGTTTCACCGTCCGCTCCATCGTGACGCTCGCGCTGGCCCGGCAGGCGAAGGTGATCCTCGCCGCGCCGACCGGCCGGGCCGCGAAGCGGCTGACCGAGCTGACCGGGCACGAGGCATCGACGGTGCACCGGCTGCTGGAGCTGCGGCCGGGCGGTGACGCCGCCTTCGACCGGGACCGCCCGCTCGACGCCGACCTGATCGTCGTCGACGAGGCGTCGATGGTCGACCTGCTGCTGGCGAACAAGCTTGCCAAGGCGGTTCCGCCCGGCGCGCATCTGCTGCTGGTCGGCGACGTCGACCAGCTGCCGTCGGTCGGTGCCGGCCAGGTGCTGCGCGACCTGCTCGCCGAGGGGACGCCGATCCCGCATGTCCGGCTCACCCAGGTCTTCCGAGCAGCGACCGAGTCCGGGGTGGTGACCAACGCGCACCGCATCAACCGCGGCGACTATCCGCTGGTCCGGGGACTGCCCGACTTCTTCCTGTTCGCCGCCGAGGAGGCGGAGGAGGCGGCGAAGACCACCGCGGAGGTGGTCGCCCGGCGGATCCCGGCGAAGTTCGGGTTCGATCCGCGCCGGGACGTGCAGGTGCTGACCCCGATGCACCGCGGCCCGGCGGGGGCCGGCGCGCTGAACACCCTGCTGCAGGAGGCCCTGACGCCGTCCCGCCCGAACGTGGCCGAGCGGCGCTTTGGCAGCCGGACGTTCCGGGTCGGCGACAAGGTCACGCAGGTGCGCAACAACTACGACAAGGGCGCGAGCGGGGTCTTCAACGGCACTCTCGGCGTGGTCACCGCGCTGGATGTGGAAAACCAGACGCTCACCATCCGGACCGACGAGGACGAGGACATCGACTACGACTTCGGGGAGCTCGACGAGCTGACCCACGCCTACGCGGTGACGATCCACCGCTCCCAGGGCAGTGAGTACCCCGCGGTCGTCATCCCGCTCACCACCAGCGCCTGGATGATGCTGCAACGCAACCTGCTCTACACGGCCGTCACCCGGGCGAAGAAGCTGGTTGTGCTGGTGGGGTCCCGCCGGGCGATCGGCCAGGCGGTGCGGGCCGCCGGTCACGGCCAGCGGCACACCGCGCTTGACCACCGGCTGCGTAGCGGGTGAACGGTAAGCACCGCTATGAACCAGGTCACATCTGCCGCTGACGTTAGATGGAGACGCTACCTTCGTGCGGTGACGACTTCCGACACCGCCGCCGGCATCCTGCCGCTCGGGGCCGACGAGGTCCTGGCCCGGCCCGGTCCGGACAACTACAAGTGGATCGCGCTGTCGAACGCGACCATCGGCATCCTGATGGTGACGATCAACAGTTCGATTCTTCTCATCGCCCTTCCGGACATCTTCCGGGGAATCGAGATAGACCCGCTCGCACCGGAGAACACCTCGTACTTCCTCTGGATCCTGATGGGATTCTTGCTGGTCACCTCGGTGCTCGTGGTGAGTCTGGGGCGGGTCGGCGACATGTTCGGCCGGGTGCGGATGTATAACCTCGGCTTCGCGATCTTCACGCTTTTCTCGATCCTGCTCGCCGTCACCTGGATGCATGGCACGGCAGTCGCCTGGTGGATCAGCATCATGCGGGTGCTGCAGGGCGTGGGCGGTGCCTTCCTCTTCGCCAACTCCAGCGCGATCATCACTGACACCTTCCCGGAGAACGAACGCGGGCTCGCCCTGGGGGTCAACGGCGTCGCGGCGATCGTCGGATCATTTCTGGGGCTGTTGATCGGAGGTTTGCTGGCGCCGGTCGAATGGCATCTGGTCTTTCTTGTCTCGGTGCCGTTCGGCATCTTCGGGACGACCTGGGCCTACCTGAAGCTGCGCGACAACGGGGCGCGCACCCAGGCCCGGATCGACTGGGCCGGCAACATCACGTTCGCGGTCGGCCTCATCGCGATCCTGACCGGCATCGTCTACGGGCTGCAGCCCTATGGCGGTCACACGATGGGCTGGACCAAGCCGTTCGTGCTGAGCTGCCTGTTTGGCGGTCTCGCGGTGCTGATCGGCTTCGTCGTCATCGAGCTGCGCTCCGCCGACCCGATGTTCCGCCTGGACCTGTTCCGGAGCCGGACCTTCACCATGGGCAGCATCGCGGCCCTGCTCGGCGCGCTCGCCCGTGGTGGTCTGCAGTTCATATTGATCATCTGGCTGCAGGGGATCTGGTTGCCGCTGCATGGCTACAGCTTCGAGAAGACCCCGCTGTGGGCCGGCATCTACCTGATTCCGGTGACCGTCGGATTCCTGGTGGCGGGGCCGCTGGCCGGCCGGTTCGCCGACCGCTACGGTGCGCGTCCGTTCGCCACCCTGGGGCTGGTGATCACGGCGGTGGCGTTCCTGCTGTTCGACGCCATTCCCATCGACTTCGACTATCCGTGGTTCGCGTTGATCATGTTGCTGATGGGTCTGTCCATGGGCCTGTTCGCGGGGCCGAACACCAGCAGCGTGATGAACACCCTGCCGCCCAACCAGCGCGGTGCCGGTGCCGGCATGCTCAACACGTTCCAGAACTCGGCCAGCGTGCTGTCCATCGGTGTCTTCTTCACCATCATCGCGCTCGGGCTGGCCGCCAGCCTTCCGGACGCCATGTACTCCGGGCTTGTCGGGCAGGGCGTCTCCCCGGCGAAGGCGCACGAGCTGGCGAACCTGCCGCCGATCGGCAGCCTGTTCGCCGTATTCCTCGGGTACAACCCCACCGAGCGACTGCTCGGCCCGGACACCCTGTCGCAGCTCGACCCGGCGAAGGCCGACTTCCTCACCGGGCACACCTTCTTCCCGAACATCATCTCCGGGCCGTTCGGTGACGGTTTGTGCTTCGCCTTCGCCGCCGTCGTCTGCCTGGTCGCCGCGGGCTTCTCCTGGCTGCGCGGGAAGGACCGGCCGCACGTGCGCCGTCCACTGCTCGAAGAGACGGCCGAGGGGCTGGCCGGCGCGGGCGACATCGCGGCGATGGAGGACGGTGCCGGGAGTGCTCTTCCGAGCAGCCCCCTGGTCGCCGAGCGATAGGCCGCGAGACATGCCGAGCGCGGGACAGGCTGAGCGCGAGAAAGGCCCCGACGTCGATGATCAGAGCCGCCGATGGCGTCATGCGGGCCGATGGCGTCATGCGGGACAATCGCCTGGTGCGGGACGGCGACGCAGCCAAGAGCGCGGCCAAGGATGCGGTCAGGGACGCGGCCAAGGACGCGGCTCGTGACCTGCGCGGGATCGGTCAGGCCGCGCAGGAGCTGGGCGTCTCGGTGCGGGCCCTGCGGTACTACCAGGAGGTGGGGCTGTTCACCCCGTCTGGGCGCACCCTGGGCGGGAACCGGCTGTACGCGGATTCCGACCTCGCCCGGGTGCGGCGCATCCGCGAGCTGCAGACGCTGCTCGGCTTCAACCTGGACGAGATCCGCACGATCCTCGCCTACGAGGATCGTGCGGATCTCGTCCAGGTCCGGCAGGAGTACCACGCGGCGTCCGACAACGCGGACCGCATCCGGCTGCTGACCGAGGGCACGTCGGCCTACCGGAGGCTCCGTGTCGAGATCGACGAGAAAATCAGCCGGCTGGTGGCCTTCCGTGACGAGATCGACGAACGGATTGAGCGGGCGGACCGGCTGGCCAAGGGGGTCGCCGACAGTTCCCAGTGATCACCCGATCGTCGGTTGGGCCGGCGTGCCGGGTCGGTCCGGGAACCTCGACCGCCAGGAGCGCCACATCGTCGTTCAGTGTCGATCGCGTCCAGTCCCGGACCCGGTCGGCGAGATCGGTCAGCGCCTCGTCGAGTGACGCGTGGGCGAACGCGGCCTCGACCGCGGGTAGTAGGGGGAAGAAGGCACTGGTCGTGGGGGCGCGTGCCTCGGTGATGCCGTCGGTATAGAGCAGCAGGCGATCCCCCGCCCGCAGCGCGGCGTCCGTCACGTTGCTCCCGTCCGTGATCAGCCCGAGCGGTGGCAGCCTGGACGAGACGGTGAGCAGATCCGCCTGCCCGGCACGAACGAGAACGGGATCGGGATGTCCCGCGTTCGCCAGCGTCAGACGGCTGCCGTCGACCTGTCCGACGACCGCGGTGACGAAGTCGTCCAGGCCGCTGACATCGGCGACCTCCGCGTCGAGGTTCGCCAGCAGATCGCGCAGGTCGCCCGTGTGTCGACTCATCAGCCGGAAGCAGCTGAGCACCCGGCTCGCGATCCGCACGGCATCGAGCCCCTTGCCCCGTACGTCACCAATGAGCAGGCGGGTTCCCCACGGGCTGTCGACGACCTCGTACAGATCCCCACCGATCATGGCCTCCACGGTGGCACTCTCGTAGCGGACGGCGAACCGCAGCCCGCCGGACGACGACGGGACGGGACTGAGGATCGTCTGCTGCGCCACCTCGGCCACCCGAGTGACGTTCTGCAGCTTCGTCTCGCGTCGGATGTTGTACCGGCTGACCAGGACGGCCATCACTCCGCCGGCCGTGACCCCGACCAACCGGACCACCTGGGCCGTCGGGCCACCGCCGCTCCGGCCGAACAGGTCATTGTGCAGACTCAGCAGGATGCCCGCCAGGATCGCCGCCACCCCGTAGCCGGCGGTCAGCCGGGGGCCGGCGAACGTGGCCGCGAGCATGGGGCTCAGAATCGCGAGTCCGAGCATGTTCCATTCTGGGTTGCTCAGGTGCAGTCCGACCACCAGGGCGAGTATGAGCAACGGGGCGATCGGGGCGAACCAGCGCAGCACCCTCAGCACCGCAGCACCCTCAGCACCCCCGGGAGATCCGCCCGGGGATCTCGCCTTGGCTAGGCCGCATGGTTGTCTGTCTACCCGCGAGCGGTCCGGACCGAACCCGCCGAAGCCCTGCTTCCAGGGGTCCTCACCAGCCAGCGCGGTCGGTTCTCCCGCCGATCAGGTCGGTGCCTCCTCATACACTGGCCCACATGACCACGCCTGGTATCCGTCTTGATCTGCCGACGACGTACGCGCCGTCGTCGGTAGAGTCCGGGCTGTACCGGCGCTGGATCGAGCAGGGTGTCTTCACTCCCACCGGCGCGCCCGGGCGTCCGCCATACTGCATCGTCATCCCGCCGCCCAATGTCACCGGTTCGCTGCACATGGGCCACGCCTTCCAGCACACGCTCATGGACGCGCTGACCCGGCGGCGGCGGATGCAGGGCTACGACGTGCTGTGGCTGCCCGGCACGGACCACGCCGGCATCGCGACCCAGAACGTCGTCGAGCGGGCGCTGGCGCGGGAGGGCAGGAGCCGGCACGATCTCGGGCGCGAGGCGTTCGTCGAGCGCGTGTGGGCGTGGAAGGAGTCCTACGGCGGCACCATCGGCGAGCAGATGCGCCGCCTCGGGGCCGGCGTCGACTGGACCCGCGAGCGGTTCACGATGGACGAGGGCCTGTGCCGGGCCGTGCGCACCATGTTCGCCCGCCTGTACCACGACGGGCTCATCTACCGGGTAGAACGGATCATCAACTGGTGCCCCCGTTGCCTGACCGCCCTGTCGGACATCGAGGTCGACGCGTTCGAGGAGGAGGGCGAGCTCGTCTCGATCTCCTACGGCCCGGTGACGGTGGCGACCACCCGGGTGGAGACGATGCTCGGTGACACGGCGGTGGCCGTGCACCCGGGCGACGAGCGGTACGCGCATCTCGTCGGCACCGAGATCGAGCTTCCGCTGACGGGCCGGCGGATCCCGATCATCGCCGACGAGCACGTCGATCCCGCCTTCGGTACCGGCGCGGTGAAGGTCACCCCCGCCCATGATCCGAACGATTTCGAGATCGGCCGGCGGCACGGCCTGCCGAGCCTGACTGTGATGGACGAGCGCGGCATCATCATCGCCCACGGCCCCTTCCAGGGGCTCGACCGGTTCGAGGCGCGCAGCACGATCACCGCGGCACTGCGGGCGGAGGGGCGCATCGTTGCGGAGCGGCGGCCCTACCTCCACGCCGTTCCGCACTGTGACCGGTGCCAGACGGTCGTCGAACCCCGGCTGTCCCTGCAGTGGTTCGTCGCGGTCGCCACGCTGGCCCGCGCCGCCGGGGACATGGTCCGTGACGGTCGGACCACGATCAGCCCGCCGGAGCTCGCCGGGCGGTTCTTCGGCTGGGTCGACGACATGCATGACTGGTGCATCAGCCGCCAGCTGTGGTGGGGCCATCGCATCCCGGTCTGGTACTGCTCGGACGGGCACGTCACCGTGCCGCCCGCCGGGGACAAGATGCTCGATCCCGACCGTTGCGGAACCTGCGGCGCCACCGGCATTCGCCAGGACGTCGACGTGCTCGACACCTGGTTCTCGTCCGGGCTGTGGCCGTTCTCCACGCTGGGCTGGCCGCAGGACACGGCGGATCTGCGCCGTTTCTATCCCACCGCCGTCCTGCTCACCGGATACGACATCATTTTCTTCTGGGTCGCCCGGATGATGATGCTCGCCTCCTACACGATGCCCGACGTGCCCTTCCGGACAGTGGCGCTGACCGGGCTCATCCGGGACGTGCACGGCAAGAAAATGAGCAAGAGCTGGGGAAACGCGATCGACCCGCTGGCGCTCATCGATTCCCACGGCGCGGATGCGCTGCGTTTCACCCTGGCCCGGGGAGCCAATCCCGGGGCCGACGTCCCGCTGTCCGAGGAGGCGGTGGACGCCAGCCGCAACTTCGTCAACAAGCTCTGGAACGCCACCCGTTTCGCGCTGATGAACGGCGCCGACCCGACCGCGGACCCGTTCGCCGGCGGGCCGCTGTCCGCCGCGGACCGGTGGATTCTCTCCCGGCTGCGGGCTGTGGTGGCCGACGTCGACACTTACTACGAACAGTTCGAGTTCGCCAGGGCCTGCGAGACGCTCTTCCATTTCGCCCGGGACGAGCTCTTCGACTGGTACCTCGAACTGGCCAAGATCCCGCTGCGGGCGGGTGGCCCGGCGGCGGACCCGGCCCGGGCCGTGCTGGGCCGCTGCTTCGACGTCCTGCTGCGCTTACTGCATCCGGTCATCCCGTTCGTGACCGAAAAACTGTGGACGGCATTGACCGGGGGGACGACGGTGGTGACCGCGCCTTGGCCGGTCTCGATCGCCGGCCGCGCAGATCCGGCCGCCGAGGCCGAGATCGACCGGCTCCGGCGGGTCGTGACGGGGCTGCGGCAGTTCCGGGCGAACCAGCGGCTGCGCCCCGGCCGGCGGGTGGCCGCGGTCATGGTCAGTCCAGGTGGCCGGGTCGGTCCAGGTGACCGGGTCGGTCCGGGTGGCCCGGCCGGCGCTGGGGGTCTGGCCGGGTGGCGGGAGGAGATCGGGGCGCTGTGCTCCCTCGACCTCACGGTCGCCGACCGACTACCGGGGGACTGGCCCGCCGTCGCCCTGGAATCGGTCAGCGTGGCCCTGGACCTGTCCGGCGCGCTTGACACGGCGGCCGAACGGGCGCGGCTGAGCAAGCTGCTGGCCGAGGCCGGCAGGGAGAAGGAGCAGGTCGCCGCGAAGCTCGCCAACCCGAACTTCACCGGCCGCGCGCCGGTCGCCGTGGTCGAAAAGACCCGCCAGCGGCTGCTCGACGCCGAGACCTCGATTGCGCGCCTCGCCGAGCAGCTCGCGGCGCTGTGAACCCGTTCAGCGGGGTGCCATCCGAATGGCACCGTCGAGGCGGATGGTCTCGCCGTTGAGCATGGGGTTCGCGATGATCTGGGTTGCGAGCAGGCCGTACTCGTCGGGGGAGCCCAGGCGCGAGGGGTGCGGGACCTGCTGGCCGAGGGAGACGCGAGCCGGCTCCGGCAGCGAGGCGAGCAGCGGGGTGTCGAACAGGCCAGGGGCGATGGTCACCACGCGGATCTTCAGACTGGCGAGGTCGCGGGCGATCGGCAGCGTCATGCCGACGATGCCGCCCTTGGACGCCGAGTAGGCGGCCTGCCCGATCTGGCCCTCGAACGCCGCCACGGACGCGGTGTTGATGATGACGCCACGCTCGCCGTCGATCTCCTCGGTCCTGCTGATCCGCTCGGCTGCGAGCCGGATGACGTTGAATGAGCCGATCAGGTTGACCTTGACGACCCGCTCGAAGATGGTCAGCGGGAACGGCCCTTCCTTGCTCAGTGTCTTGGCGGCGTTGCTGATGCCGGCGCAGTTGACGGCGATGCGCAGCGGGCCCAGCTCGGCCGCCACGTCCAGAGCTGCCGTCACGTCCTGCTCGGAGGTGACGTCGCCGGGGCTGAATCGCACCGAGCTGCCGAACTTCTCCGTGACCGCCGCGCCGTTCGAGGACGGGAGGTCGAGGAGGACCACGCTGGCACCAGCGTCGACAAGCCGGGTGGCGGTGGCAAGGCCGAGGCCGGAAGCCCCGCCGGTCACCACGGCGACTGAATCCGTGATCTGCACGTGAGTTCCTCTCCGGGAGGGACGCCGGCCGGAGGCTCGGCCTTGGCTGTGCGGGGTGGAGCTGGGGGAGCGACCTGGCTGACCCCCGACCGCGGCCAGAGGAGGCGGCCATCCGTGCACACCCCGGAAGACGTGCACATCCCGGAAGAGTAGTGCAAGCCACGCGGGCGGACCGCGGTCCCGTGGGCCGGTGGGACTCTACCGGCGGGACCAGGAGAATCAGTAGGTGCAGGTGGGTGCGCCCGGCGAGGGCGCACCCACCTGCGCTCCCGGCGCCGCTGGTCCGGCCGCCGCTGGTCCGGCCGCTGGTGCCGCCGGCGCGGGCGCGGTCCCACTGGCCGTCACACTCGGCGTCACCACCGCGGTGAAGCCGGAGCCCAGGACGAGCTGGACACCGGTGATGCTCGCATCGGCGAGCAGGACCGAGCCGGGCACTGCCGCGGCGACAGTGTTCGCCTTGGCCTCCTGCCCGGGGGCGTAGACCACCCGGGAGGTCTCGTGGGTGAGGACCGAGGCGTTGCCGGCGTTGCGGGCGTGGAAGCCCTTGGCGGTCAGCTGCTCGGTGACCTTGGACGCGAGTCCGGCCCGCGACGAGCCGTTGTAGACGGCGACCCGGACCTGGGAGGGCGCGGCGGCGGCGCCGGGAGCGAGCGCCGGACCGGTCCCCCTGCTCCCGGCGTCGGTGGTAGAACTCGCGCCCTCGACCTTGCCACCCATCGGCGCGACGATGCGCTGCAGGTCGTCCGGCCGGTAGAACTGCACGGAGGCCGGGACTCCGTGCAGGCGGATGTTGCCGTTGTCGTCGAGCGCCCCCTCGGCACGGGTCGGCGCGTGGACGGGCACGGTCTGCATCTGGAGGCCCCCGGTGGCCAGCCCGCGGACTCGGGTCCCGAGGCTGCGCAGGTCGGCGATGCTGGTGTGGTCGTCGAGGGTGAGCGCGCTCGCCGCCGCCGACATCAGCTTCTCGGTCTTGACCGGGTTCGTCAGGGTGTCGCCTGTCATGATCTTGCGGAACATCGCACCGATGAACTGCTGCTGCCGGCGGATGCGGTCGAAGTCGCCGTCCGGCAGGCCGTGGCGTTGACGGACGAAGGCCAGGGCCTGGTCGCCGCCGAGCTGGATCGTCCCCGGCCCGCCGACGAATCCGCTCATCGGGTCGTTGGTGTTCGTGCTCACCCGCCACCGCCCGCGGTCGTCCTGGTAGCGGCTCGGTTCCGTGCCCGACGGCTTGATGCAGACCTGGACACCGCCGATGGCGTCGGTGATTGCCCTGAAGCCCGCCAGGTCCATCGAGAGGTAGTGGTCGACCTGCAGGCCGGTCAGGCTCTGCACCGTCCGCACCAACAGCGACGGGCCGCCCACGGAGATCGCGGCGTTGAACTTATCGTGCCAGGCCTTGTGGTGTTTGCCGGCGTCGTCGGTGTACTCGGGGATCAGCACGTACATGTCACGGGGGAACGAGACCATCGTGGTGGTCCCGTCCTTCGCCAGGTGCGCGAGGATCGTCGTGTCGGAGCGATGGCCCGGCGCGTTCCCGTATTTACCGTCAGTACCGGCCCGGCTGTCGGTCCCGACCAGCAGGTAGTTCGCGCTCCCCACTCCGCCGGAGTCGCCGCTCGAACCGAGGCCGAGATCGATCCGGTTGACCTTGCCGTCGACATAGAAGTACGCGGCCCAGCCTCCCACCGTGGCCACGAACACGATGCAGGACACGAAGGCCAGGAACACCAGCAACCCGCGACGCCTCGCCGACCGCCCGCCGCGTGCCGACCCGGATCCCGACCGGCCGGACCTCGATCCCCGCGGGTCGAGCCGGGGCGGAAGCACCCGCACGTGGTCGGCGGAGTCGTTCTGCAGGTGCGGTGCGGTCACTTCCCGCCTCTCCTCGAGCGGTCCGGCGAGCAGGGTCCGGCCTAGCACGGAAAGTAACACGAATGGTTTCATGCTCCCGGATGAGGGGTTCAGCCGGGTTTGGCCATATCCGGGCGGTGGGCTCCGCCGGCTCCACTGGCTCCGCCGGCGGCGGACGACGATCACATAGTCCGGTCGGGTCCCGCCATCGCCGCCTGGATATTTTCGGCGGCCGCGTCGAGCAGGCGGTGTGCCAGCTCCGACAACGCGCGCGCGGCGGCCACCTCGTCCCCGATCTCGGGAACGTCGGGCTCCCCGGGGTGCAGCCGGGCCTGTCCCGTCCCGTGTAGATCGTCGCGGGCGGCTGCCGTGCAGGGCCGCGTCCGCCTGGGTACGGCCGTCCTGCTCCGTCAGGGAGATCTGCACGGTCCAGGTTCTTGTGGTGGTCATCTCGGCCTCCGTCCGACGAGCTCTCCTCGGATGAGTTCTTCCTGGTTGTCACGTGCCCGCGTGCTTCCCGGTGACACGGGGGGCGGGAAGGCGCGGGGCGCCGCGCCGGTTGGCCCAGAGAAGAAACCGGTCCCGGGAGGGGCCGGTTTGAATGCGAGGACGGGAGGCGAGCGGATGACGACTGAGGCACGAGGGCGGGTTCGGCTCGAACAGGGCCGCAAGCGGGTGCGGGCGTATCTGGGCGGCCAGCTGGTCGCGGACACGGCGCGCCCGGCGCTGGTCTGGGAAAATCCCCACCATCCTGTGTACTACCTGCCGAGAGCGGACGTCGGCGCGACCCTGGCGCCTACCGGGCGGGTGGAGCACTCGCCGAGTCGGGGGGAGGCGGTCTACTACGACGTCGTCGTGGCGGGGACGACCGCCCCCGAGGCGGCCTGGTCCTACCCGCAGTCACCGCTGGAGGGGCTGCGCGACCTGGTCCGCTTCGACTGGAACGCGATGGACGGGTGGTTCGAGGAGGACGAGCCGGTCTACGTCCATCCGCGCAGCCCGTACACCCGGGTGGACGCTCTCGCCAGCTCCCGGCACGTGCGGGTCGAGGTTGACGGGGTGACCGTCGCGGACTCGCGCAGACCCGTCATCCTGTTCGAGACGGGCCTGCCGCCCCGCTACTATTTTTCCCTCACCGACGCCCGGCAGGACCTGCTCCGCCCCTCGGACACCCGGACCAGCTGCCCCTACAAGGGGCACGCCGAGTACTACTCGGTCGAGATCGACGGGAAGATGTACCCCGATCTCGTCTGGACCTACCGGACCCCGTTCCCGGAGAGCGCCCGGATCGCCGGGCTGGTCTGCTTCTACGAAGAGCGCGTCGACCTCTTCCTGGACGGGGAGAAGACGGTGACTCCCTGAGCTCCCGCCGGGAACGCACAGATCCGTCGCGGATCTGTGACGAATCCGTCACGAATCCGCGACGAATCCGTGAGATCCGTCGGCTGGCGGATCTGCGGACGGGTCAGCTGGTCGGCACCGACCAGCGCAGCTGGGTGCCGCCGTCGGGGCCCGGGCCGAGTTCGAAGGTCCCGCCGAGGTCCTGCGCCCGGGCCCGCATGTTCGCCAGCCCGCTGCGGCGGGTGGTGGAGCCGATGCCGACCCCGTCGTCCAGCACGTCGACGGTGACGGCGCCGCTCGCGGCGGTCACGGTCACCTCGACACTGCCCGCCTTGGCATGCCGGGCGGCGTTGGACAGCGCCTCACGCACGACCGCGATCAGATGGTCGCCGAGGGTGGGACCGATCATCGTGTCCACCGGTCCGTCCAGCCGGACCCGCGGGGTGAAGCCGAACGCGCCGGTCATGTCGTCGATGACGCCCAGGATCTGCGCCCGCAGGCCGCTGCCCGTGGCCGGTGCCGCCCGGCCCCGCAGCTCGAAGATGGTGTGGCGGATCTCCCGTACCGTCTCGTCGAGATCCTCCACGTAGGTGTTCATCCGCTCCGCCCGGGTGGGCCGCTCCTCGCTGGCCGCGAGGCCCTGCAGGCCCATCGCCACCGCGAACAGGCGTTGCATCACGTGGTCGTGCAGGTCGCGGGCGATCCGGTCGCGGTCCTCCAGCAGGGACAGCCGGCCGCGTGCGGCTCGGGAGCGGGCGAGTTCCAGCGCGAGCGCGACGTGCGCGGCGAACGCGGCCGCCAGCTCCAGGTCCGCGTCCGTGAACAGGTCACCGCCACGGCGCCGGGCGAGGATCAGCGCCCCGGACGTGACATGTGACGTGATCAGCGAAACGATCATCGTTGGCCCGATGTCGAGGTCGTGGACCTCGGATTCGGCCAGTTCGCGGACGTCGGCGACGACCAGCGGCGCATGGTCGCGTACCGCGTGGCCGGCCAGCGAGCTCTCTATCGGTACCCGCCGGCCCCGCAGCAGGTCCGCGTCCTGCCCGGCGGCGACGTCGAAGGACAGCTCGGTCGCCGTCTCCGACCCGAGAGCCAGCGCCGTCGTGTCCGCGCGGGCGACGTCGCGGGCCCGCTGGACGATCAGTTCCAGCGGGTCGTCGCCGTCGGCGAGCAGATGCCGGGTGATGTCGGCGGACGCCTGCGACCACTGCTGGCGATGTTGGGCCTCCCCGAACAGCCGGGCATTGTCGATCGCCACACCGGCGTTCGCGGCCAGCGCGAGCGCCAGCTCCTCGTCCTCCGCGGTGAACACCCGACCGCCGCGTTTCTCGGTGAGGTAGAGATTGCCGAAGACCTCGTTGCGGACCCGGATCGGCACCCCGAGGAAGGCCCGCATCGGTGGATGGCCCGGGGGGAAACCGACCGCCTGGCGGTGGTCGGCGATGTCGTCGAGGCGCACCGGCTGCGGTTCCGCGATGAGCAGGCCCAGCACGCCGTCTCCCCGGGGCAGCCGCCCTATCGTCTCGACGAGTCCCGGGTCCATCCCGACGTGCACGAACTGTTCGAGCCGACCGTCACGGGAGATTACCCCGAGCGCGCCGTAGCGGGCGTCGACCAGCTCGCACGCGGACTCGACGATGCGCCGTAGCACCACGTCGAGACTGAGGTCGGCGGTGATCATCCGGTTGGCTCGCAGCAGGCCGTGCAGCCGGCTCTGAGTGGCCAGAACGTCCTGGGCCCGGTCCACCAGTTGGGCGAGAAGCTCGTCGAGCTCGAGCCGAGCGACCGCGGGAAAGATCAGCTCTCCCGGCGGTCCCGGCGGTCCTGGCGGCGGTGCGGTGCCGGCCAGATCGGAGGTCCCTTCGTCCGCGGAGGCGAGGTCCCGTTCGGACTCCATGTTCTCAAGACGATAACCGACCGGGCCTGGGCCGGCATGAGCCGCGGGATGAGGTGATGACCATTCTTCGCCGGCCGCGCACCGGTACGCCACCATGCGGGTATGGATATCGTCAGCGAGGCGGAGTTCGGTCGCCGCGTCGAGACCCATCTCGCCGCAGGCTCCGGTGCGGGCGGTGGAGCCGGTCCTGGGGTAGCCGATCCTGGGGTAGCCGGTCCTGGCCGATGGCGGTCGGCCACGCCGCGGGTCGTGGCGGCGGGGAACTTCGCTACCCCGCTCGTCGCGCTGCGTGTGATCGACGCGGTGGTGAGTGAATACCGCCTCTTCATGATCAACGCTCAGGGCGGCGTGCCGGAGCGCGACGGCGTGACGCCGGAGACCGCGTTCGTCGGCCCGGCGATGCGCAACGTGCCCGGCCTCGACTACCTGCCCAACCGGCTCAGCCTCGTACCCCGCCTGCTCGCGACCACCCACCGGCCCGACGTCGTCGTGTTGCACACCAGCGTGCCCGACGGAGGGAAGGTCTCGCTCGGCACCGAAGTCAACATCCTGCCGGCCGCGGTCGAGGCGGCCCGCGCGCACGGGGGACTAGTGGTCGCCCAGCTCAACCCGTCGATGCCCTACACCTTCGGCGACGGTGAACTGAGCATCGACGACGTCGACCTCGCCGTGGAGGTGGAGCAGCCGCTCGCCAGCCCCGCGGTCACGCTCGTCGACGACGTCCGCGGGCAGATCGGCGAGCGGGTCGCCGCGCTCGTCGAGGACGGGGCGACCCTGCAGCTCGGCATCGGCGGTGTCCCGAACGCCACGCTGTCGGCCCTCGTCGACCGGCGGGATCTGCGCGTGTGGACCGAGACCTTTTCCGATGGCATGCTCGCGCTCGAAGCCTCCGGCGCGCTGGCCGCCGGGACACCGCTGCGGACCTCGTTCCTGTTCGGGTCGGCCGAGCTCTACTCGTGGGCGCACCGCAATCCGCGGTTGCTGCTGGTACGCACCGAGATCGTGAACGACCCGGGGGTCATCGCCCGGCAGCCGCGGATGACCTCGATCAACACCGCGCTGCAGGTGGACCTGTATGCGCAGGCGAACGCGTCCTGGATCCGCAACCGCATCTACTCCGGCTTCGGTGGGCAGTCCGACTTCGTCGTCGGCGCGCTGCACGCGGCCGACGGCAAGGCGATCATCGCCCTGCCGAGCCGGCATGCCCGGTCGGGGGATTCCTGTGTGCTGCCGCGGCTTACCAGCCCGGTCACCAGTTTCCAGCACAGTTACGTCGTCTCCGAGAACGGGACCGCGGCCGTGTGGGGGCGTGGTCAGCACGAACAGACCGCCCGACTCATCGACCACGTCGCCCACCCCGACGCCCGAGCCGGCCTGACGGAGGCGGCCGGGTCGCTGGGACTGCTCGCCGGCCGCGCATCGTCGACCGTCTGATCCGGGACCGTCTGATTCGATGACCGTCTGATTCGGTAAGCTGACCAGAAAGCCGAGGAACGCACGACAAGTCACTGGCGGTCCGCTGCCAGGAGCGGCTTTGCGTCAAAAAGCGCGAGAGTGACCCGGGCATTAAAGGCGCGAACACGGCATCCATGGCGGCCATGGCTGCCGTCGTCAAACAGCATGGCTGGAATAAGCCGCCCCCAACGGTCAGTTCTGTCGTTCCTGTGGCGAGAATCGGCCGAGCCCGGCACCAAGACGCGACACGCAAGTTTTTCAATCGCCGGTGATGCCCAGGCCGGCCGCTAGCCTCGCCATAGTGGAAAGGGAGGGATGGGTCCACAGTCCGCGGGCAACGGGGTCGTTCATCTTCGGGAGAAAAATGTGGGACAGACACGCGACGGGACTATCTCGTTGGCTACGGCTGCGAATACTCTCACGTCGGCGCCTGACGCCGACTCAACCGAATCTCCCGACATTGGCGACGCAGGACGGGTTCTGATCGTAGTTCAGAACCTGCCGATTCTGATCGACCATCGGACGTGGCAGGAATGCCAGGCGCTTCGCAACCAGGGCTACCAGGTCGCCGTAATATGCCCACGGGGCCCGGGGCAGCGGCGTCACCAGATCGTCGACGGTGTCAGCATCTGGACCTATCGCGGCGCACCCCGGACCCAGGGTGTACTCAGTTACGTTTTCGAGTTCGGCTACTGCTGGGTGCGAACCGCTGTCCTGTCCGTCGCCGTGGCCCGCCGGCACGGATTCGACGTGATCCAGGCGTGTAACCCGCCGGACACGTACTGGGCGCTCGCGCTGTTCTACAAGCCGTTCGGCAAGAAGTTCGTCTTCGACCATCATGATCTCTGTCCGGAACTCTATCGCTCACGGTTCGGCAAGGACGGGGGGCTGTTGCTCCGCGCGCTGCTGCTGCTTGAACGGATGAACCAGCTGGTCGCCGACCACGTGATCGTGACCAACGAATCGTACCGGCGGCTGGCCCTGACTAGGGGGCGGCTGCCATCGGAACGGGTGACCGTCGTCCGAAACGGACCGGACCCCGAACTGATGAAGCCTGCCGCGGAGCGTCCCGAGTTGCGGCGCGGCCGGCAGCACCTTGCCTGTTATCTGGGCATAATGGGCCCGCAGGACGGTGTCGACCGACTCCTCGATGCCATACATCACTATGTCCACGTTCTCGGGCGCACCGACTGCGCCTTCGCCTTGCTGGGATTTGGTGACTGTCTGGACGATCTGCGGAAACAGTCGAGCCGGCTCGGTCTCGACGACTGGGTCGAGTTCACCGGGCGGGCCGACGACCAGATGATCCGGGACTATCTGTCCACCGCTACGGTCGGATTGTCGCCGGACCCGCGGAGCCCGCTGAACGAGGTGTCCACCATGTCCAAGACGCTCGAATACATGGCCTATGCGCTGCCGGTGGTGGCCTATGACCTGACCGAGACCCGGGTGAGCGCCGAGGACGCCGCCGTCTACGTACCCTCCGACACGGTGGCGGACTTCGCCCGGACCCTCGCCGAACTGCTGACGGACCCGGACCGACGCCGGACCCTTGGCGCCCGGGGCCGGGAGCGCATTGTGAACGAATTGTCCTGGCGGTATTCGGAGCCCAGCTACGTTGGGGTCCACGACCGGCTACGTGGTCGCCAGGCCAGCTACCCCAGTATCCCGGTCCCTCGCCAGGGCGGCTTGACCCGCGTGGGCGGCTCGGCAGCGCCGGTTCACACGGCCGGGTCCCGGGAACGAGCGGAACGATGAAGGTCGGTATTCTTGCCGGCGGTCTGGGAAGCCGGTTGGCGGAGGAGACGGTCATCAAACCAAAACCGATGATCGAGATCGGGAATCGGCCGATCATCTGGCACATCATGAAGTACTACGCCCACTTCCAGTTCGCCGATTTTACGATCGCACTGGGGTATAAAGGAGAATATATAAAACGCTGGCTGGTGGACTACGCGGCGCTGACCAGTGATCTCACGGTGTCGCTCCGGAATGGTGATGTGGAACGGCACGGGGGTACCTCGGAGGATTGGCGGGTAAATTTGGTCGACACCGGTCAGAATACCGCCACCGGCGGTCGTATCAGGCGACTCGCGCCCTGGCTCGGTGGCACGGGGACGTTCATGTTGACTTGGGGGGACGGCGTAGCGGACATCGATCTCAACACGTTGCTCGACTTCCACCGCTCGCATGGCAGGATCGCCACGCTGACCGCCGTGCGGCCACCCGCCCGGTTCGGGCACCTCGAGCTGGCCGGGGACCAGATCGTGGAGTTCTCGGAGAAACCACAGGCCGGTGAGGGCTGGATCAACGGTGCCTTCTTCGTCCTAGAACCGCAGGTCTTCGACTACATTGCCGGCGACGACACCCAGTTCGAGAAGGAGCCCCTTGAGCGGCTCGCCAAGGACGGTCAGCTCATGGCATATCGGCATGGCGGCTTCTGGCAGTGTATGGACACGGTACGCGACCGCAAACTCCTGCAGTCGCTGTGGGATGGCGACTGTGCGCCCTGGAAGGTATGGGACTGAGCTCGATGCGTATTCTGGTCACCGGACACGACGGATATATAGGAACCCGTCTCGTCCCGCTCTTCCGGGCCGCCGGGCACGATGTGGTGGGTCTGGACAGCGGACTGTTCTCTGGGTGTACCCTCGGACTCGATCCGGACTTCGTGCCGGCGTTGAAACTTGATATTCGGGACGTCCGGCCGTCCCATCTGGAGGGTTACGACGCGGTGGTCCATCTGGCGGGCATATCCAATGATCCGCTGGGTGATCTGAACCCAGCCGTGACCTATGACATCAACGCCCGGGGGACGTTGCTGGTCGGGCGCGCCGCCAAGGCCGCGGGCGTACCGCGTTTCGTCTTCTCGTCCTCGTGCAGCCTCTATGGCGCGCACGGAGACGCGCCCATCGACGAGTCGGCCGAGTTTCATCCGGTGACCCCCTACGGCGAGTCAAAAGTGATCGCCGAACGGGAGCTCGCCGAGCTTGCCGACGACGATTTCAGCCCGGTCTTCCTGCGCAACGCCACGGCGTACGGCGTCTCACCCCGACTGCGTGGTGACCTCGTGGTGAACAATCTCACCGGCTACGCGGTGACGACCGGCGAGGTTTACCTCAAGAGCGACGGGACGCCGTGGCGGCCGCTGGTACACATCGAGGACATCGCCCGGGCGATGCTCGCCGTGTGCGAGGCGCCCCGCGAGAAGATCCACCTCAAGGCCTACAACGTCGGCCGGTCGGCGGAGAACTATCGGATACGCGACGTGGCCGCGATCGTCGAGGAGGTCGTGCCGGGCGGCCGGGTGGTCTTCGCGGACACGGCCGGGCCGGACAAGCGGAACTACCGGGTGGACTGCGACCGTATCGCCGAGGAGATACCGGGATTCCGGCCGGTGTGGACCGTCCGCAAGGGGGTCGAGGAGCTCTACTTGGCCTACGTCGCCGCCTGGCTGACCAAGGAGGACCTGATCGGCTCCCGCTTCCAGCGGATCCGGCGCATCCAGCAACTCATGGCGGACGGTCTGCTCGACGCCACCCTGCGGTCGGCCGCACCGATGCGGGTGCTATGAGCGTGCTCGGCTGCCACTCCCGCGGCTCGACGTACCTGCCGTACCCGCGGTACCTGCCGTACCCGCGGCGGGGCGGCCGGTTCATCCTTCCGGTTCCGACACCGAGGGTCGTACCATGACTGACCAGTCCACCGCCTGCCCCGCCTGCGGCGGTTCCCGTCTCACCTCCTTCTATACAAAGGACGACGTCCCGTCGCACAGTTGTCTGCTGCTGGCCGGCGAGGACGAGGCCCGGGCGTTCCCGAGGGGTAACCTGCGGATCGCCTTCTGCGAGGGCTGCGGCTTCATCATGAACACGGCCTTCGATCCGGCCAAGAATCAGTATTCCGCCCGTTATGAGGAGACGCAGGCATTCTCCACCCGCTTTCAGGAGTTCGCGCGGGACCTTGCCAAGCGATGGACCGACAAGTACGACCTGTACGGGAAGACGGTCCTGGAGATCGGGTGCGGCAAGGGTGAGTTTCTCGTCCACATGGTCGAGCAGGGTGCCGGCGCCGGCATCGGGATCGACCCGGGTGTCCGGCCCGAGCGCATCACCAGCCCGGTTGCCGGCCGGCTGACCTGGATCACGGACCTCTACTCCGAGCGGTATGCGCACCTGACCGCCGACGCCGTCGTGTGCCGGCACACCCTGGAGCACATCGCGCCGGTCGGCGACTTCATGCGAATGATCCGGGCCGCGATCGGTGACCGGACCGATATCCCGGTCCTCTTTGAGCTGCCGGACGTCCTGCGGGTGCTGCAGGAGGCGGCGTTCTGGGATGTGTACTACGAGCACTGCTCCTATTTCAGCGCCGGTTCGCTGGCGAGGTTGTTCCGAGCTACCGGGTTCGAGGTGCTCGACGTCTCCCTCGACTATGACGACCAGTACCTGCTGATCGAGGCGCGGCCGTCCACCGTTCCGGCGGCCGGTGACCCGCTGCCGATCGAGGACGACCTGGCCACCCTGCGCGTCGGGGTACGGCACTTCCAGCGTGAGGTGGCCACGACGCTGAACCGGTGGAGCGAGATGCTGCGGCACGGGCAGCAGCGCGGCGAAAAGGCGGCGATCTGGGGTTCGGGCTCCAAAGGTGTGTCGTTTCTGGCGACCCTCGGCCCGGCCGCCGGCCTGGTCCGCTACGCCGTCGACATCAACCCGCACAAACACGGCATGTTCATGGCGGGCAGCGGCCACCGCATCGTCCCGTCCGAGTGGCTGCGGGAAGACAGGCCGGACCTTCTGATCATCATGAATCCGATCTATCGTGACGAGATCGCGGGGGAGTTGACCCGGCTGGGTGTCGACACCGAGCTGAGGGCCGTCTGAGTGAGCAATGTCTGTCTGGTGAACAACGTCTGTCCGGTGACCAATGTCTGTCCGGCGTGCCAGGGCACCGCGCTCGAAGACCTGGTACGTGTTGAGCGTTCGCCGGTGATGACCGGCGTGCTGTGGCCGTCGCGGGAGGCCGCTATGGCCGCGCAGCGCCGTGCTCTGGAGCTGTCGCTGTGTGCCGAGTGCGGCACCGTGGTCAATGTCGCGTTCGAGGCCGGGCTCGTCGAGTACGGCGGCGAGTATGACAACTCGCTGCACTTCTCGCCCGCCTTCCGGGCGTACGCCGAGGCGTTGGCGGACCGTCTGATCGTCCGGCACAACCTGGTGGGGCGGGAGATTGTCGAGATCGGGTCGGGCAAGGGGGACTTCCTGCGCCTGTTGTGCGCCCGGGGACTGTGTGCCGGAACCGGGTACGACCCGACCTACATCGGCCCCGAACGTGCCGACGACGCCGCGGTGACCTTTGTGGTCGACCTGTACGGTCCGCGCTATTCCCATCTCCCGGCAGATCTTGTCGTCTGCCGGCACGTCCTTGAGCACGTGTCCGATCCACTGGGCTTCCTGACCGATATCCGCAATGCGCTGGGCGGCCGGGACGCATCGCTGTATCTCGAGGTGCCCAACGGCGGCTTCGTCCTCGGCGAGGCGGGGGTGTGGGACTTCATCTACCCGCACGTGTCGTACTTCTCGCCGGCCGGACTCCGGCGGGTGGTGAGCGCGGCCGGGTTCACCGTCACCGACGCCGGGACGTCCTACGGTGACCAGTTCCTCTGGATCGAGGCCAGGACGGCGCCGCCGGCCCGTCCGCCCGGTCGGATCGGACCGGCCGCCGGCGAGGACGTGGTGGCGACGGACCGGTTCGTGGTCCAGGCCAGAAAGTTCGGTGACGTCTACCGGGAGGTTGTCGGGCGCTGGTCCGCGCATCTCGCCGACCTGGCGACGGCCGCCGATTCCGCTTGGGACGCGCCGCGTGCGCTGGTCTGGGGGGCGGGGTCCAAGGGGGTGGCATTCCTCAACGTGTTGGACGCCGGTTCCGCCGTGCGGGGAGTCGTCGACCTCAACCCGCGGAAGAGGGGCTTGTTCGTGCCCGGCACCGGGCATCCGGTGTTGGCACCCGAGGACCTGTCGGTGGAGCGGGTGGGGCGCGTTTTTCTCCCGAATCCGCTGTATCTGGACGAGGTGCGCGGCCGGTTGGCGGAACTGGGTGTGCCCGCGGAGGTCGTGCCACTTAGTAGTTGACAAGCTCGTCAGCAGAGGTCCGGCTCCGGCCGGACGGAGGGACGATGGAGAATGGCCATACCTGTCGACAGCGGCACCCAGGGTGAGGCCCGACGCAAGGGGCATGATCGCCAGGCGGGGCCTGGTGTCCCGTCACCCCGCCCGCCCGCCCGGCCGCTCGTGACGGTGGGACTACCCGTCTTCAACGGGGAGAACTTCCTGGCCCGGGCGCTGGAGTCGATCGTCGTGCAGGACTACCCGAACCTTCAGATCGTCGTCGCCGACAACGGCAGTACCGACCGAACCGAGCAGATCTGCCGGGAATTCGTCCGCCGGGATCCGCGGATCGAGTACCACCGGAGTCCGGTGAACCGCGGCGCGGCCTGGAACTACAACCGGATCGTCCACCTCGCCGAGGGAACCTACTTCAAGTGGGCCGCCCACGACGACCTCTGCGCCCCCGCGTTCGTCAGCCGGTGCGTCGCGGCCCTGACCGCCGCGTCGCCCACTGCCGTCCTGGCCTACCCCAAAACGGCGCTCATCGACCTGAACGATACGGTGACCGGTGGCTTCGAGGATGGGATGAACCTGTGTGAGCCGACGCCGCACGAGCGTCTGCGACACTTCCTGTCGACCCGCACCGAATACCATCCGGTATTCGGTGTCATACGGGCAGAAGCGATCCTGAAGACGGATCTCATCGGAAAATACGTCGGTTCCGACGTGGTTCTCCTGGCGCAACTCGCCCTGGGTGGACAGTTTGTCGAGGTGCCCGAACGCCTGTTTCTCAGGCGTTTCCACGAGAACACTTCGATGAATGCCAACCCGGGTGCTGAGGAACGCGCTCTGTGGTTTGACCCGCACCGGCAGGCACCGTCGCTGCCGATGGTGGAGAAGACCGTCCGGATGATTCATGTGATCCTGTCCCACGACCGGCTCGATCGGGTCGAGCGGGCTCGCTGCCTGGCGGTTCTGGGGCGGCAGTGGGCATTGCCCCATGCTCGGCACATGGGCGGCGAGGTACGCATGACATTCGGGACCCGAATCGGGACCCGACTCGCCGCGAAGTCCCCATCCCACCGGTCCGGGTAGCGCGACGACACGCGGGTCGGCCTGCATATCGGCGCGGCGCAGGGCGACTACATTGAATCGATCCAGGCTGATGATGGGATCGGTTCAGGCGTATGAATCCTTGGAGCCCCGAATGACAGAACCTTCTGGTCATGGTGCGGACCAGGCCTCGCCGTCGGCGTCGTCGGCTTACCGGGGGAGTCCGACATGGACATCGTGACGATCTCCAGAACGGCGTTCCGCCGATGGTATGTCATGCTTCCGATCCTGCTCGCCACGGCGGCCGCAATCGGGATCACGATGTCTGTCGCCAAGCCTGTCTACCAGTCGAAGGCCATGGTCCTCGTGGTCGGCCCGTCGGTGGAGCAGAAGCTCGCCACATCCTCCTCCGGTTCCGGGTTTATCCTGCAGCCCGTCAACCCGCTCTCCTACTTTGGCGATTCACTCAAGTTGCTGGCTCTCACGGAGTCGAAGATCATGGACTCTCGGCAGGTGCGGGAGGAGATCCGTTCGGCTGGATTCCATGGTGACTACGAGATCTCGGTGCAACCGGAGACGGTATTCCTCGATGTAACGGCCACGGCCGCCGATCCCACCGAGGCCACTCGCACCCTGGATCAGGTGGTACGTGTGATCACCGCGAAGTCGAACGATCTGCAGTCTGCTGTGCCGCCGGACCAGCGTTACCGGATAGCGCCGCTGTCCGAGCCGCCGCTGACGAGCGTGCAGCCCGCCCGTAGCCTCAAGCTGCTTGGCACCGTCGCGTTCCTCGGCGTGGCAGCGGCGCTGGGGCTGGCGCTTGCCGTCGACGCCGAGGCCGGGCGCCGGGCCCGGTCACGGGGAGGGGCGGAGCATTACGGTCCCGCCCGGGCGGGCGCCAGCCGTGGCCGTGGCCGGGGTCGGCGCGGACGGCACGCACTCCCCGAAGATCCCATGGCGGGCACTCGACGGGTCGCCTGGCGGTTCGAGGCGAACCGGTGAGAGGTGAACCGGTGACCAGCGGGCTGGTGGCCGGATGACCGCCGGCTCTCTCACCGGCCGGGCGGCGCCGGGGGCCGGGCCGTTCGGTGCCGGCCAGGCACCTGGCGCCGCCGGGTCGGTGCTCGCTGCGGTCGCGTTCGGATCCGCCGCCGTAGCGGCGGCGATGGTGCTCGGGCCGGTCGGGCCGGCCGTGGTGCTGGCCGTCCCGGCCGTGGCGGTGCCCCTGCTGGCGAGTCGGCGGGACGCGGTGACGCTGCTGACGTTGATGGTCTTCGTTCTCTTCGCCGTGCCGGCGACCTACCGGCTCCCGCCGTTGGGGAAGCTGACCGTGCCCGTCGGCCTTTGCTGTCTTGCCGGCTGGCTGGTTCACCAGGCCGCACGACGCGCCCGGTTCGACCCGGTGTTCCAGCCGGTGCGGGCCGCGACGCTGGTACTCGTATGGGTTCTCACGCTCAGTTTCGCGATGATGTTCACCCGCGTGGTGGAAGCGACAGAGGTCAGCTCCGCTCATCGCAGTCTCGTGACGGTCGTGGCGCAGGCCGGGGTGACGCTGTTGGCCGCCGATGCGATCCGGTGCCGGACCCGGCTGGACAGCCTGCTGCGCCGGGTGGTGCTGGGCGCCACCTTCATGGCCACCATCGGCGGGATCGAGTTTCTGACCGGTCGTAACTACAGCGCCGTCCTGGTCCCCCCGGGAATGTCGCTCAGACCGGACGTCGATCGCGTCGACGTCCGGTCTGGCTTCGAGCGGGTCGCAGCGACGGCCGTGCATCCGATCGAGTTCGGGGTTGTCCTGGCCGTGGTGTTGCCGTTGGCCCTGTACTACGCCGTCGCCGCCCGCGGGTGGGCGCGGGTCGGTGCCTGGGCCCAGGTCGCCGTCATCGGGGCCGTCCTGCCGATGAGCGTCTCGCGAAGCACCGCCGTGAGCGCCGCCGTGGCGATCCTGACCCTGACGGCGGTCTGGCCGGTCCGCCGCCGCCTCAACGGCCTGCTGGCGCTGGCCGGGTCCGTCCTCGTCCTGCACACGCTGTTTCCCGGTCTGCTCGAGGCGACCGTCTCGCTGTTCCTGCGGGCCGGCGCGGACCCCAGCGTGACCGGCCGCACCGAGGACTACGCCCAGGCTTGGAAGTTGTTCACGCAAAGGCTGCTCCTCGGCCGTGGACTGGGCACATTCACCCCCCACCAGTACTTCTACCTTGACAATCAGCTACTCGGCTCGGTGCTGGAGACCGGAGTCGTCGGGACAATCGTGCTGCTGGTCTGGGTCGCCGTCGGTCTCTTGGTGGCCCGTGGGGCGCGGCGTCGGGCCCGGGAACAGCATGACCGGGAACTCGGCCAGGCGTTGATGGCCTCGATCCTGGCCGGGGTCGTCAGCTTCCTCACCTTCGACGCCCTGAGCTTCGCGATGCTTGCCGGCCTGCTGTTCCTGCTCATCGGCTGCGCCGGAGCACTCTGGCGGATGACCCCCGCACCGGCGGTCCTGGCCTCCGGGTGGCAGCGGTGAGCCAGCCACCGGCCGTGACCCGGTCGTCCGTGACCCGGCCGGCCGCCCTGTTGGGGGCGGGGGAGACCGTGGCGGAGCCGTCGCCGTCCCGTCGGGCGCCGCGCGGTTCGATGGCCAGCGGAGCCCGGTGGATGTCGGTGAACCAGGTTGTCGTGCAGGTCACCCGCCTGCTGGTCCAGGTCGTCCTGGCTCACCTGCTCGAACCGCGGGCGTTCGGTCTCATGACGATGGCGCTGGTCATCGTGATGTTCCTCGAAATTCTGCGGGGTTTCGGGACCGGCATGGCGGTTGTCCAACGAGACAAGATCAGCGAGCGGCTGCTCAGCAGCGTCTTTTTCCTCAACATCGGGCTTGGTCTGGTCATCTCGGGCCTGCTGGCGTTGCTGGCGCCCGGCCTGGCCAGCCTGTACGGTGACTCGGCGCTGACGCCCGTGCTCCAGGTCCTGGGCCTCGGCCTGCTGCTCGCCAGCCTCGGTGACCTGCAGCAGTGGCTGCTCCGCCGGGAGATGAAGTTCGGTGCCGTCGCCGCGGCGAATATCATCGGGATGGCGGCCAACGTGGCCTGCTCGATCCTGTTCGCCCTGCTGGGCTACCAGGTGTGGTCACTGGTCATCGGCTATCTGGTCGGATTCGGGGTCACCACCCTCGTCGCGTGGCTGCAGTCGCCGTGGCGTCCCAGGGCGTCGTTCAGCCCCGCCGAGGTCAGGTCCGTGCTGCGTTTCAGCGCCAACCTGAGCGGGTTCAGCGTCTTCAACTTCTTTCTGCTGCACGGCGACAAGGTGATTGTCGGGCATTTCCTCGGAGCCCAGCAGTTGGGCTACTATGGCCTGGCGCAGCGGGTGCTCATGTATCCGGTGAGCACTGTTTCCACGGCGTTCCAGGAAGTCATGTTCGCCGGTCTGTCCCGGCTCCAGGACGATCACGCCGCGATCCGCCGGGTCTATTTCCGGTCATGCGCGCTCGCCGCTCTGGTCTGTTTTCCGGTCATGGCCGGACTCACTGTCGTCGCGCGCGACGTCGTCCTGGTCGTGCTCGGCGCGCGCTGGGAACGGCTGGTGCCGCTCATCTGGCTGCTCGCCCCGATCGGCGGCATCCAGTCGGTGAGTTTCAGCGTCGGGGTCCTCTACAACGTGAAGGGAAGAACTGACCTGCTGCTGCGCTGGGGAATCTTCTCCGGCCTGCTGATGCTCGGCAGCTACTTCGCCGGCCTGCCGTGGGGAATCAACGGGGTCGCGGCGGCGTACGCCATCGTGATCGTCCTCCTGCTACCGCCCGGCTTCGCGATTCCCTTCAGACTGGTGGACGCGAAGCCGCGCGAGTTGGTCACCGCGGTCTGGCCGCACGTCGTGGCGACCGCGGGGACCGTCGCCGTGATGGCCGCTGTCCAGTGGCTCACCCACGGGTTCCGGCTTGCCCGCCCAGTGTGCCTGTTGGCGAGCGTGCTGGCCGGTGCCGCGACCTACATCATGATCACGTGGAGACAACGCCCACCCGCGTTGGCGGACCTACTGCAGTATGCCCGGCGCGCGAGCGCCGGCTCGGGGCAGCCTGCTCCGGCGTCGTCGCGCAGAGACGACGCGCTGGGCCCGACGGCTCACGGGTGAACCCGATGGCTCAACGGTGAAGGAGTCCACTCTTATGGAAGATGCCCCCACGGCGGGCCAGCGGGACGTGGTGCTGGCCCTGCCGATCGAGACGCTCCAGGACATGGCGATCAGGGCGTACATGCGTCCTCCCGATCGTCTACTGCTCACCCTGCTGCGATCGCCCAGGGTCCGGCGCGTGGTCGTGGCCGAGCCGTTTCGGAGCCACCTCGGTACGGTGCTGCGGGGCGGCCGGACCACCGTCCTGCCACCGTCCGGTGGCGTTGAGGGGCATCTGGTGTCGCCGCAGCGGTGGCGCCGCAAGGACCCGGTGACGCTGCCGTCGCTGCGGGCGGCCTATCGGCGGTATGACAGGAGGCTCGGCCGGGCCGCGGGCCGGGCCGGCTGCAAACGACCCGTCGTGATCACTATGTATCCGCCGCTGGCGGGCTTCGCCGACATGTCCTGGGCCGGCTTGGTCATGTACTACGCCCGGGACGACTGGGCGACCCACCCATCGCTACGGCGGTGGCATCCGGCCTTCCGGCATGCCTACGAGGAGATCCGGCGCCGGCGGCTGCCGGTCATCGCGGTGTCCAGGCCGCTGCTGGAACGCCTCCATCCGACCGGTGCCGGGCCGACCGGTGCCGGGCTGGTCGTGCACAACGGTGTCGACCCGGCCGAGTGGCTGCGCCCGCCGTCCCCGCCGGACTGGCTCCGGCGCCTCCCTCGGCCGTGGTGCGTGTACGCGGGCACCGTCGACACCCGCCTCGATCTGGACATGATTCGCCGCCTGGCGTCGGCCGGCACCGTGATTCTGGCCGGCCCCATCCCGGACGAGGCCTCCGTCCGGTCGCTGCGGATGCTGCGGTCGGTGCGGTTGCCCGGACATCTGCCCCGGCCGGCCGTGACCGGTCTGATCGCCGCGGCCGACGTGTGCCTGCTCACCCACCGGAGCACTCCGTTGACCGAGGCTATGGACCCCATCAAGATCTACGAATATCTGGCAGCCGGGCGTCCCGTCCTCGCCACGGACCTTGCCCCGGTTCGGGGCATCGGGCGGCGGGTCCGACTGCTGCGTCCGGGGGACGATCCGGTGGCGGCGATGAACGAGATCCTGACCTGGCCGGCCGTCACGGAGGCTGACCGGCTGGATTTCGTCGCGGACAACAGCTGGTCCGCTCGGCACGTCGCCTTCCTGGACTTCGTCCTCGGCCCGGCCGCGCCCGCCGAGCCCCGTCTCCTGGCAGTGCAGGCGTAGACCGGCTGGAGTTCCCCGCTCGGGTCTCCAGACCCACGAAAAGGGCCGGTACGGCGCGGCCCCCGGCTCGGTGGGATAGCTCTGGAAGGATTCGATGGCTCGCGCTGATTTGACCAATCGACACCGGTATGTCCTGATTGGATCCGTGGCGGTGCTCGTGGCGCTGGTGGCGGGCGGTGGGCTGCTGGTCGCCCTTCGCTCGAGAGACGGGCCCGCGCGGACGGCGGGCACACCGGCCCCCGCCACTGTCCCGGCCACTGTCCCGGCCGGGGTTTCACCGGATGGCGGTGCCGCGACCCGGGATGGCGGTGCCGCGACCCGCGGCCTACCAGGGGGCGACCCGGCCGCGGCCCGAGGATGCGACCGCAAGCCGGACGCCTCGAACACCGGCCCCGCGCCCGGATCCCGGTTCCAGCCGATGCCCGCCGGGAAACTGGCCACTCCCGGACAGGTACTGGAGAACAAGGAGTTCTCCGGACTCATCGACATCTATGCCGACAACGTGACGATAAGAAACTCGATCGTCCACGATGGCATCCGCGTGCGCGGAAGTAATGTGCTGATCGATCACGTGGCGACAAGTGGGATCGCAATCAGAGGTGGCGCAGGTCACGTCATCCAGTACAGTAATCTTTCCGGTGGCGACGACGGCTTCCACATCTCGTCCACGCTCGGACCGGTTTCCGGCGTCACCATCCGTCATAACTACGTCCATGACCGAGGGCCACCGAAAGGGGCCCATACCGACGGCATCCAGGTCCGCGGGGTCCGGGACCTGAGTGTGGTGTGTAACAACCTCGACCTCTCCCCGTACGACAAGACCCAGACAGCCGTCGTCTTTCTGGAGTGGGCGAACGGAGGTAACCGTGATGTGGTTATCGACCACAATTGGTTGAACGCCGGCGGAACGACGCTTGTGGTCGCTGCCAGGAACCTCCGCGTGACGGACAACCGTTTCGGCCGCGGCTTCCGCTGGAGTGTCTGCCGGCTGGGCAACGACGATGCCGGTAAGACCACTTTCTTCAGTGCCGGGAACGTCTGGGCGGACACCGGCCGGCCGGTGGTCCTGTGTGGCCGGACCCGATGAGTGGCCGGACCCGAGGCAAGGTCAGAGACACGATGGCGATGGCGATGGCGATGGCGATGGCGATGGTGCTGGGCTGCCCCCGCGGCTGCTGCCGTCGCGCTCCCACGTGCCGAGGTCCCCGCGGCGAACCTTCCGGCGGGCGAGCATCTTCGCCACGGTGGAGACCGCGAGATACGCCGGCGCCGCGCCGAGCAGGCGGGGCTCGGCGCGGACCACCCTGAGCCAGTCCACGGACCCGCCGGCGAGGCCACGACCACCCTTCGTGGGACCGCCCGCGGGCGCCAGCCCGAGGGCGCGCAGTTGGGCGTTGCCGGCGAAAACCCGGCTTTTCTGTCGAACGAGGTCGCGTGCGGTCCGGGCCGGATGTACGACGAAACAGGTGCCGTCGACCGTGCATCGCTCATCCGGTGCGAACCGGTGATAGAGAAAGAAGTCATCTGCGATTGCGTCCGGGAAACGATCGAAACAGGCCCGGCCCTGCTCACTCACTCCAATGACCCCACCGATTCGGCCGTTGCGCACATAGGGCAGCCGCAGCCAGATGCGGTAGTAGTCGCGTACTACGCGGCTCGTGCCGGCAAGATGGATTGTCAGGCGCGGTGATGCGGCCAGTGCCGGGCCGGTCCGCAGCACGTCGGCCACCCGCAGCAGGTCGGCGCCGGACACCTCCAGGTCGGCGTCCACATAGAATCGCGGGAAGGCGGTGACCTCGGCGTCGCCAAGGTTCAGCGCGGCCGCCTTGCCGGCCTTCGCGGTCTCCACGCAGCGGACACCTCGGTCGCGGGCCCGACGGGCGGTCTCGTCGGAGCAGCCGTTGGCGACCACGACGATCTCCAGGTCCTCGGGGGCGGCGCCGTCGGCGAGCCGGTCAAGGCAGCGGCCGATCACGGCCGCCTCGTTATAGGCCGGAATGACGACGCTTGCGCGCGCATGCTTATGGTGCGCCGGGGCTGCGGGGGTTTTTCCGCTCGCCGGGTCGGCGCGATCCGACTGTTGCATGACAAAATCCACTGTCTGATCACCCCAGGCCGGCGCCGGCCCGCGCGACGCAGTCGTATTCAGGTAGGCGGGCGGCACACACGGTAGACCATCGTGGCCGGACCGGGTGCGTGCGTGGGGACCCGACGACACTTCCCGTGGTGACGCCCGGCGCTGGCGACTGGCTGGCCGATGTCGCCGGTCGACGGCCCGGCTCGCTGGAGATCGCCCGCTGCGCCCTGCGAAGGGCCAGTCGGATATTTACGCTTTCCACCGCCCAGATTCCGCCGCTCCGAACGCAGCTTGGCATTCCTGAAAGCCGTTTCTCGTACGTTCCGTTCGGGGGCGACTCCACATTTTTCCGGCCATCTGGAAACCCTCCGAAGAAAGGGCCCGTGGTGAGTGTCGGAAATGATCGGCACCGCGACTTCGAAACGTTGGTCCGCGGCCTGTCCCAGGGGCGGAGCAGGCTGGCGGAGATGAGGCTGGCGGAGCTGAGACTCGAGCTGGTGACAGCCCGAAACGTGGCCGTGCCACCGTGGCTCGGCCGGCGTCGGAACCGTCTTACTCTTCCCGAGGTGAGCGACCTGTACAGGACCGCATCGATGGTGGTCGTCTGCCTCCGGCCCAATCTTCACGTGAGCGGCGTCACCGTCGTGTTGGAGGCGATGGCCAGTGGTCGTCCCGTCGTGGTGACCGATACCCCCGGCATCCGGGACTACGTCGATCACGGCCGTACCGGTATTCTCGTTCCGCCCTACGACACCGATGCGCTCGCTGAAGCGGTCGTGCAGCTGGTGCTCGACCCGGACCGGGCGGCCGCGCTCGGTGCGGCCGCCCACCTGGACGTCGAGCACCGCCTGAACACGGAAGCCCAGGCCCGCCGGTTCGCGACTTTGTTGAGAGACCTCTAGCCCGGCCCGGGAAACGGAGAATCCGTGGTCAGGAGAAATACCGACAGATGGGGGTTCGGGGCTGGCCGGGGTCCTCGGGCACCGACGATTTCCTCGGTCGTGGTCAGGTACCGGCATGTTTGAATGACGGTGTGGTTTCCGCTGCGTCGTCACCGCCGGCCGGTGAGCGGCGGTCATCCGGCCCCCCGCCGGAGGCGGGCCGGGCTGCGCGCCACCGGTGGGGACGAGCGGGGCGACGCCGGCTCATCGTGATGCTGTTCGCGGTGGTCCTGGCAGGTTTCACCGCGCTTACCCTTCGGCTGTTCGTATTCCCGGCCGCCGACGTGCCCGTCCAGGCGGACGCCATCGTCATGTTGGCGGGTCCGGGGGACAGAACCGGCAAGGCGATCGAACTGGCCCGTACCGGTTACGCTCCCGTCCTCGTGATGTCTACCCCCGGGATGCGGTGGTGCTCCGCCCACGAGGCACCGAAGGTGGAGGTGATCTGCTTTTCTCCGCACCCGGTGACCACTCGGGGCGAGGCGCGGGCAACCGCTGAGCTCGCCGCCCGACATGGCTGGACCAGGATCCTCTTCGTCACCGGCCGCGCGCAGGACACCCGCGCCCGTGTCCGCATCAGCCGCTGCTTCCACGGTGATCTGCGGGTCACTGTGGTCGGCCCGCGTCGCCTCCGGGAATGGCCTTATGCGATCGCCTACGAATGGGGCGCCCTCGCAAAGGCACTGATCTGGCAGCGGAGCTGCTGACCCCGAGGAGCCGACCGGGGACCGGGTGGGAATGCTGGCCCGCGTTGCGAGGACCCGGAATGCGCCAGAAACGCCACCGGCCCGCGGTCGGATAACCAACCGAACGACAACCCGTCGTCTAGGGTGAGGCAGGAACTGGCGGCCGGGGCCAGTTGGCACGATCAGCGTTACGGCCGACGGCCGGACCACCACTGCCGACACAGATTACCTGGGTCTGGAGAGGGAAATGGGCGTCGACGTCTCGATCCTGATCGTCTCCTACAACACCGGCGCCATGACGGCGGCATGCCTGGAGTCCTGTGTAGCCGCGTCCGACGGTCTAGCGACCGAGATGATCGTCCTGGACAACGCCTCCACGGACGACTCTGTCTCGATCATCCGTGGTCGGTTTCCCGCGGTGAACCTGATCGAGCAGAGGACGAACCTCGGCTTCGGCCGGGCGGTCAACCTCGCGGCCTCCCACGCGAAGGGGGAGTACCTGCTCCTCCTCAACCCCGACACGGTGGTGCTCCCCGGCGCGGTCGCGAACCTGCTGGACTTCGCGCGGGCCAACCCGAGGCACGGCATCTACGGCGGTCGCACCCTCGGTCCGGACCGGACCATCGACCCCAGGTCGTGCTGGGCTGTCCCGACCGTCTGGAGCCATGTGTGCTTCGGCCTCGGACTGTCCACCGCCTTCCGGCGTTCGGCCCTGTTCGATCCCGAATCAATGGGACCGTGGCCTCGCGACACGGTTCGGGCCGTGGGGGTGGTGACGGGCTGCCTGTTGCTCATCCCACGCGCGCTGTTCGAGCAGCTCGGTGGCTTCGACCCCCGTTTCTTCATGTACGGCGAGGACGTCGACCTGTCGATCCGGGCCCGCCGAGCCGGCCTGGATCCCGTGATCACACCCGGCGCGGTCGTGGTTCACCATGGCGGTGCGTCCTCCGCCGGATGGGCGGACAAGCACGTGCTGGTGATGACGGGCAAGGTGACACTGGCGCGGACCCGTTGGACCGGGTGGCGCCGGACGGTGTGTCTGGCGATGCTGCTCCTCGGGGTGGCGCTGCGGGCGGCCCTCGCCACGGTAACCGGCCGGCCGGCCGGCGCCGGGAGCGGCGGCTGGCGCGTCGTCTGGACTCGGCGGGCCGACTGGCGGGCCGGCTATCCGCCCCTTCCGCCAGCCTAGAATGCGCCGGACCGCCGCAGAACGGCGCGAACAGTCCGGGCGATGATGGCGAGGTCGAGCATGATCGACCAGTTCTCGACATAGTAGAGGTCGAGCCGCACCCCGTCCCGCCAGGGCAGTTCTGAACGCCCATTTACCTGCCACAGTCCGGTCAGGCCGGGCTTGACCTTGAATCGACGGTGGACGGAGTCGTGATATTGAGCGACCTCTGCCGGCAGCGGCGGCCGCGGCCCCACCAGCGACATCTCGCCGCGGAGGACGTTGACGAGTTGCGGCAGCTCGTCGATCGACAGGTGCCGTAGCGTCCGTCCGACCCGAGTGACGCGGGGGTCGTCGCGAATCTTGAAAAGTGGCCCGTCAGCCTCGTTGCGCTCCTCCAGGGCTGCCCGGCGCCGTTCGGCGTCCACGTACATCGTCCGGAACTTGAGGATCTGGAACGCGCGGCCGTCCTTACCCACCCGGGTCTGGCGAAACCACGCCGGTCCGGTGCTGTCGACCCGGATGGTCAACGCGACGAGAAGCAGCAGCGGAGACAGGGTAACGAGGGCCATGGCGGCAAGGATTCGGTCGAAGATGTCTTTGGCGACCTTTCGCCAACCGGTATAGACCGGGCTCTCCACGTGTAGCAGGGGGAGACCTGCGATCGGCCGCAGGGACACCCGCGGTCCGGCGATTCCGGCCATACTCGACGCGATGACGAGATCGACACCGGTCCCCTCGAGGTCCCAGGCGATCCGCTTGGCGGCTTCGATGTTGACCGCCGCGGATGAGGCGACCACCACCGTGTCGGCCATGGCGCGGGCGACGGCGGACCGCAGCGCCGGCAGGGCACCGAGGACGGGAAAGGGAAAATAATCGGCCGAGTAGTCGTCCTGCCGGGGTAGGCATGCGCCGACGATCTCGAATCCGGCCGCGGGTTCATATCGGAACTCGCTGACGAGTTCGGCCACCGTGCTACGGTCACCGACGACGACAACCCGGTGGCGGGCACGGCCGGCCCGCCGAGCCGCCACCAGCCGCCGGCGGGCGAGCATCCGACCGGTAATCAGCAGCAGCAGCCCCAGCGGCAGGACCACCAGACAGAACCCGCGAGCGACTTCTGCGCGCAGGACGTAGGAGAGGATCGCCGTCGTGCCCCACAGTCGGAACGTCGCGACGCTGATCCGCCGGTATTCCTCGGTTCCGATGCCCAGATATTTCGTCTGATAGGTATCGGCGGCGCCGAGCATGGCGAGCCAGCCCAGTCCGATACCTATCGCGACGGAGAGATATGACGCCCCGTGGACGGTTGGGTTCGAATTCATACCGAACCGGAGGACATAGGAACAGGTAAGCGCGACCGTGATTGCCGTGGCATCGATGATGAAGATTCTGGCGGTCAGCCGGACCTTCCACTCCGGCGGCCCGGCTGCCGGCGGCTCTGGTTGCCGTTGTTGCGGAATAGCCGGGATGGTTGTGTCCCGGGGCGTGGCCGCCACCGACGAGAGCATCGCGGGGTCCTCGTCCCGCCCTCCGGTTGAGTCAGGCACCTCGGGCCTTCGTCGTGCGGTTTCCCCGGCCTTGGCCATATCGGTTGTTCTCCGCTCCATCGGATGGCAGTGGGTGTTCATAGTTGCTGCTGGGTTGGACCTGGAACGATCCGCTCCCGTAGCCGGCGAAGGTGAGCCAGTCGGTGAGCAGCCCCAGTGACCCGCCGGTCGTGGCGAACGTACGCACCTCAGTGGTCGCGCGTCCAGAACCCCGTCTGGCCACCCCGTCTGGACGCGTATCGCCGCCGCGTCCGTGTCTAGGTGAACGCATCCGCTGGCCATGCCCCGACCGGCCGGGGAAACGGTTGGGCCGCCGGTTGCGTACCGTCCGCCGCCGACGATGAGGAAATATCCCGACCCCCGTCGGCGACACGCCAGCACCGGGCTTCCGGAGCTATCAACATCCATTATTTAGAGTCACGGCGCGTGACGAGCGCGTGGTCGGAAGCTCGGCAGGACGAAATTCCACCGTAGTCCACCGGCCATCCAGGTCTGTCCAGGGGGCGTCCTTGTCTGGTTCGGGTGATTCGTCATCGGTAAGCGTGGTGATTCCGACGCTCAACGAGGCGCGGAATCTGCGGGAAGTATTTGGCCGACTTCCGGTGGACGCCGAAATAATCCTGGTGGATGGGAACTCCACCGATGACACCGTCCGACTGGCCCGCGAGCTACGCCCCGGCGTGGTCGTCGTCCGCCAGACCCGATACGGCAAGGGCAACGCCATGGCCTGCGGCTTTGCCGTGGCATCGGGGGACATTGTTGTCACGCTCGACGCCGACGGCTCGGCCGACCCGGCCGAGATACCCCCCGGATGTCGTCGGCATGCCGACTGATCCACTGCTCGATGTAGTGCCGGTAGACCGGCAGCCCGCGGTCCCATCCGTAGCGGTCGCTGAACGGCCTGACCCGTTTCATGTTCCCCCACGAAACCCGGTGTCCCGGCGCGTTCCGCAACGTCCAGTATGCTATCTGCTGCGCCTTTTGCTGCACCATTCGTGGTGATCGCCGGTAGCAGCGGAGAGCCCATTCCGGTGGGAGTTTCTCTATCTCGACCTCCGTATTCGGCGCCATGAGACCTCCTCGTTGCACCACGTCACCGCCTTCCTTGTTGTCTTCTGTCTCACTGCTTGGCGGCTGCTCGCCGCTCCTGGGCGTAGAGCAATGGTCCGGCGGTGTAGCCGGTGAACTCCCGCAGCAGGGCACCCTTCGGGGCCTGGACCCGCCCGTCGAGCCGCTGGCTCGTCGCATGGCCGATGCGGGCCATCCCACGCAGGCCTCGTGGGATGCGACGTACCACCTCACCCCGGGTCGACCGCTGGAGAAGCAGCTTGGCCAGGAAGGCAGTGAAACCGGAGCCGTAGCTGAACATCTGGGCGAGCAGCGCCGCGTCGTCGGCGCGGTGGTGATGCCAGACGAAGGCGGCTGGTTCGTAGGCGATCGCTCGGCCCGCCCGCAGCCTGCGCACGAAGAGGTCGAGGTCCTCGCCGCCCCGGCTCCTGGTGCCCGGTCCCAACGTCTCGTCGAAGCCGCCGAGGTCCCGCAGGAACGCGGCGTCGAACCCGAAATTCGCGCCGGTGCCGACGAAACCTATGTAGGGGTACAGCGGACCGTGCCGCTCGTTGTCGGCGAGGTCGAAAAGCACCGGCTCGCAGCGGGTGGACCAGTACGACGCCCGGGCGTCGAAGTAGGCTTCGGCCGCGCTCGCGATGCTCGCCGTGCAGACGAGTCCCGTGACGCACGCAACGTCCGGCTGGCGCCGGAAACCCCCCGCGCCAGCGCGAGCCCGCGGTTGCGGGCGCGGGAGAGACCCGGGTGTGGTTCGGGGACATGGCGGAATCGTTCGTCGGTGGCCGCAAACGAGTCGACGACCCGCTTCGTGGCGTCGCTCGACGGTGCATTGTCCACGATGAGGAACTCGACGGCCGGATAGGTGATCTCCGTGAGTCGACGCAGGCAGTTGGCCAGGATCTCACTGCGGTCTCTGGTGGGGACGACGACGGAGACGAGATCCGTGGAATCGAGATCTGTGGATTGAACCTTGTTTGGGCAGGCCTCGGTGGCTGCGGCAGGCCTGGTGCGGGCCTCGAGGCGCTCGAGCGGGCGGAGACCCTCGCTGACCAGGTGATCGTTCATGCGCCCGCCGAACTCCGACCAGACCCTGCCGAGCAGCTCATCGACGTCGATGCCGGTGGCCGTCCTGGCGGCCGCGGCATAGCCGAGCGGCTCACCGTGCAGCAGGACGAGGACCCGCGCACGTCGCTGATGGTCGCGTGGCGGCACGGCCGAGCGCACGACGCCCTCGGCCGACACCTCGAGCTGACAGCAGCAGGTACCCTCGTCGGTCGCGGCCGGACCGGTTGGGGACTCCCGATTCCCGTGCGGGTTCATCCGGCGCTCCTCGCCTCGTGATCTTCTGCCTCGTGATCCCCGGCGCGTCCGCGGATCGTCCGTTGGGCCGGGATAACTCGACGCAATGCCCCACCCAGTTCCCGCTCGAGGTCGGGGCGTCGGTAAACCTGCGGTCTGCGTGCCGTCTCGACGAGCGCATCAACGCGGGTCTGGCGCCCCACCTCGATCCTGGGCAGGGCATAGCGGTCCTGAGCTGTCGGGAAGGCACGCCGAGTCAGCAGCGTGAACGCCGCGTCGTATCCCGCTTTCTTCACCATCATGCGCACGCGCGCGTCATGTTCCCCGTAGGGATAGGCGAACAGGCGTGGCCTCGGCAGCCCGATGGCCGCGAGGTCGCTGCGCGCCGCGGAAAGCTCGTCCCACAGGCCGGCCCTGCTCATCCTCGTCAACTCCCGTGAGTGCGGGAGTGCGCCGCCACTTCCCAGCCTTCCCGGTGAAGGGCGCGCAGCCGGCTCGCGTCGAGGAGCGGTAGCCTGGCGGCGCCGTTCACCGCATCCCACCTGTTCCAACCGCCGATCTCTTTCGTGACCACGAAAACCGTCGCGGGAATACCAAGTTCCCGAAGGACGGGCACGGCATGCTCGAACAGACTCGCATAGGCGTCGTCGAAGGTGAGGACCAGGGACTGATGCCGGGTCTTCGAAGTTAA
>NZ_CDWTMG010000022.1:5012-41662 GCF_977945845.1 Frankia sp. CcMO1 | reverse complement strand
GTTTGATATATTCAGAATCCTGGTTGCTTCCTTGCTGCTGGCCAGCGGCCCATCCGTTACTCCGGGTGGCCTCCGCCGCGATCACCCACTCCGTTCCTGGATGCCCTTCGGCACCCAGGAACGCCAGGCCATACGGTGGGGGCCGTGTCCGCCACGGGAAACAAAGCACCGGCTCCCGTGGCATCGTCCCCGGTGAGCGGCCGCTGGATGGTGTTGCTGCGCAGAGTGGCCGTCGAGGTGAATCCCGGGCTGCTGACGCGGGCCAGAAACCATCACGCCGCGGCCTGGACCGCCATCCGGCGCAGCACGCTGTTCCACCGGCTGCCCCGGGGACCCCTGCGACTGGCCCGTCGGACCATCACCAATGCCTGGCGGCACCGGGTCCTGGGGCTTGCGGCCGAGGCGGGATTCTGGCAGCTGCTGTCCCTGCCCCCGCTCCTGCTGTCGTTGTTGGGAACGCTCGGCTACGTCGGTGACGCCATCGGGGCCGACGCCCTCGACCGCGCCCGGCAGAGCATCCTTCGCGGCGCAGGCGACCTGCTGACCGAATCGGTGGTCGACGACGCGGTGCGCCCAACCATCGACCAGATCCTCTCCCGTGGCCGACCAGACGTGATCTCCATCGGTTTCGTGCTGTCCCTGTGGACCGGGTCAACCGCGATGGCGACCTTCGTCAACACCATCACCATCGCCTACGGCCAACGCGATCTGCGCTCGGCGGTGCGCAGCCGGCTCCTGGCGCTGTGGTTGTTTCTCGCCCAGGTGGCCAGCGGGGTCATTCTCCTGCCTGCGCTGGTCCTGGGGCCCGAACTGATCTCGCGGATCTTCGACGCCGGTCGCCATCCCCTCGTCAGCACCCTGATCCCACTGCTCTACTGGCCGGTCGTGGGACTCGTGGCCCTGGCGATGCTGACCTCGCTATACCACCTCTCGCTGCCGGTACGCCAACCCTGGTGGCGGGCGCTGCCCGGAGCGATCCTCGCGCTCGTCTGCTGGCTCGTGGGTAGCGGCGTGCTGCGATACTACCTGGAGATCGTGTTCAGTAACGAACTGGTCTACGGCTCGCTCGGATCACCGGTGGCGGTGCTGCTGTTCTTCTACATCACCGCGCTGGCCGTGCTGTTGGGCGCGGAGCTCAACGCGGCGCTGGACGAGCAGCCACCGCGCCGTCGGGGCAGCCACTCGGCACTGAACGCCTCGAGGCCACCTCAATAGGTGCAGGACACCCCGCCCGCGTCACCCGGGACGGACCTTCCCGCCGCGCTGGCCGGGGACCAGACCACCGGTACCGCAGCGGGCACCGGTACCGCAGCGAAGGAGCCACCCCCCGCGCCAGCCGGGAGTGCGCCGGTGGAGCTCCCGTCGGCGACACGACCGCCGAAGGGCTTGAGGAAGGCGCCCAGCTGGGCTGGCTCAGGAACGAGGACGCTCTGCCCCCCGCGAGTACCAGCTGCCGCCGGCACCGTCGTGAACGCGACGCCGCCCGATCCGATCGACTGCATCCGCACCGCGAGAAGCCGGAGGTCGGCGAGAGAGGTGGCCTCGTCGAGCGTCAGCGCCGAGGTGGCGGAGTCGACCACCCCGAGCAGCTTCGCCGGGTTGAGCAAGGTGTCCGTCGACGCGATCCGCTGGAAGACGGCACCGAGGAACTGCTGCTGGCGGCGGATGCGGTCGATGTCGCTCTCGGGCAGGCCATACCGCTGCCGGACGAAGGAGAGGGCCTGCGCCCCGTTCAGCGTGTTCTCGCCGACCTGACCGGAAAACCCGGAGTAATGGTCGTGCAGGTTGTCGAAGCCCCGTGCCTTCAGCTCGGGGGGAAGCTCCTTGATGCAGACGGTGACCCCGCCAAGGGCGTCCGTCATCCCCTGGAAGCCGATGAAGTCGATCTGGACGTAGTGGTCGACCCGGATCCCGGTGAGGTTCTCGATCGTGGCCACAAGCAGGGACGGCCCGCCGTAGGAGAAGGCTGCGTTCAGCTTGGACCGCTGCGCCGCATGCTGCGTGCCCGCCGCGTCGGTGTACGCGGGGATCCGCACCCACAGATCCCGGGGGAAGGAGATGAGGGTCGTCGAACCGTCGCCGTCGAGGTGGGCGAGGATGGTCGTGTCCGACCGCTGCCCCTCGACCTGGCCGAACTCGCCGCTGGTCCCCGTCCGGGTGTCCGATCCCACGAGCAGGATGTTCTGCGTTCCACCCGATGCGGACGCCGGCCGGTCCGCGCTGGCGGAGAAGGTCAGCGGGATGTGGCGCACCCTGCCGTCGTAGTGCTTCAGCACAGCCCAGCCACCGGTCGCCAGGATGAGGACGAGGGTCGCCAACACTGCGGCCACGGCGGTGAGACCGCGCCATAAGCCGCTCTGCCCGGGTTCCGCGGGACCCTCCGGGGCCGGCCGGTCGTACCGGGGCTCGGCCGCCGGATGATCGACGGGGTACCGGCCGTAGGGATCGGGGTAGGCGCCCGGAGGTACGCGCGGCTCGTCATCGTGGCCCCGCGGAGCGGGCCGGTGCTCCCGGCGCGGCCACTGCCCGACGAGCCAGTCCTCCTCGGGGGCCCGGCGCGGGTCCCGCGGGTCACGGACGGACCGGCCACGCCGCTCGCCGTCCCGCCGTCCCGCCGTCCCGTACCGTTCCGGACGATCCGGAGGCCAGGTCATGGCCGCGTCCTCCTCCCCCATCCACCGGGATGAGATCATCCGCGCCAATGGCGCCGCCCGAGGCCGGGACCGTCCACCACCGGCGCGAACCCGCCGGACCACCTTGGCACGACGTGGGCGCGGACGGACCGGAACCCTCCCGGACAGTCTTTTCGATGGTGACGGGTGACGGGCGTCATGGCATTCCCAACGGGTTATCGGATGTGCGACCCCGCAGGCCCCCGGCCGGCCCACGGACCGTACGGACTCCGACGCCGCCGCCCGGACCGTCCCCGCCGAGCCGAGCGGTGGCAGACCCCCGGGTGGCGCCGAGCATCAAGACCGGTCGCGGGCCCGATCCCGATCCTGCGATCCCGACGACAACCACCGATATCGGGATGCGCGACAATAATGCCGGTCTCCGGTGGTGTTCGCGACACGCAGTGCAGTACCCGAACCGAGTGCAGTGCCCGAACCGCACGATGCCGGTGGCTATCGGACCGGCATTACGGCACGCCGAGGACGTCCGCACCCGGACCGACCTGGTCCGTGCAACGTGGACCCGCCTTCCCCACCGACCGGAAGATGAGTTAACGGTCCACGACGGAAGGTCACAACCGACCGGATCCCTCAGATCTCCCACAACCGATTGCGTGCCCTCGTTAACTCACCCGAAGTGGGAGGAACAGTCTTCGTGGAAGGGTCCGAAGGCGGCGAAGTGGGTAGCGGCGCCCGGACCCATGTCGCGACGCGACCGCCCACATCGGCCCGGCATCATCGCGGCGGTGCGATGCACCAAATGCCCGGCGGACCAACGACGGGAAGTCCGGCCGGCGCGCGGGGCATGGCGGTACGCCTCGCGCGCTACCCGCCGTCCACAACGGGGCCTACCGTTAACGTTATGAGTGCCCAGTCCCACCAAAGCTCACCTCCACCGACCGGCCCGGGGGTGCCCGAGAGCGCGCCGGCCGGGCGTGATCCGAACCTCATCACGGCCGACGAGCCGGGCGTTGTCCCCACCGGGGCCGATGAACCTCCGGCATCGGATGATTCCGTGCGCGAACCCGGGCAGGCCAACCACGACGAGGAACCACACGCGGCGTTCCGGCGGTTTATGTCGACCGGGTGGGCGCCGATTGACGACGCTGTGCCATCCCGCGATGACTGCGCACCCTACACCGCGAAACGTCGCGCCTTGTTGGGTTCGCGGTTCCCGGCGGACGCGCTTGTGGTGCCGAGCGGCGGTCTGCGGGTACGGGCAAACGACACAGATTTTCCGTTCCGTCCCGGAAGCGACTTCTTCTGGCTGACCGGCTGCCATGAACCGGATGCCGTGTTGGTTCTGCTACCCAACGCGGCCGGTGAGCATGATGCGGTGCTCTATGTCGCCGGGCGGTCCGACCGGTCGAGCTCCGCCTTCTACACCGACCGGCGATACGGGGAACTGTGGGTCGGTCCCAGACCGGGGGTTCGGGAGACCGCGGCACAGCTGGAGATCGAATGCCGGCCGCTCACGGAGCTCGCGGACGCGCTCGCGCGGTTGGCACCGGGAAACACCCGGGTACTACGCGGAGTCGATCCGGTCGTGGACGGTTCGGTGCTGCGTTGGCCCGGCCGGGGTGGACCAGGAACCGACCGCGATCTGGCCCTCGCACAGGCCCTTTCCGAGCTGCGGCTGCTCAAGGATGACTTCGAGATCGCCCGATTGGACGAAGCGATCGCCGCGACCGTGCGCGGCTTCACCGAGTGCGTGGGAGAAATCGGTCGGGCGATGGACCTGCCCAACGGAGAACGATGGTTGGAGGGGACGTTCTGGCGGCGGGCCCGGGTAGACGGCAACGATGTGGGATACGGTTCCATCGTCGCCTGTGGCCACCACGCCACGACGCTGCACTGGGTCCGCGACGACGGGCCGGTACGCGCCGGTGATCTCGCCCTGCTCGACATGGGGGTCGAGGGACGGTCCCTCTACACGGCCGACGTCACCCGCACGCTCCCGATCAACGGACGGTTCACCGAGCTGCAGCGCCAGGTCTATGACGTGGTTCTTCGCGCCCAGCAGGCCGGGATCAACGCGGTCCGGCCGGGAGCGTCCTTCCTGGATCCGCACCGGGCCGCCATGCAGGTCATCGCCACGGCGCTCGACGACTGGGGGCTCCTGCCGGTCAGTGCGCAGGAGTCGCTGACCGAGGACCCACGCTCCCCGGGAGGGGGCGTCCATCGCCGCTATACCCTGCACTCCACGTCGCACATGCTCGGGTTGGACGTGCACGACTGCGCGCAGGCGCGCGACCAGACCTATCGCGACGCGGCGCTGGAACCAGGCATGGTATTGACGGTCGAACCGGGCCTGTACTTCCAGCCGGACGACCTGACGGTTCCGCCGGAGCTGCGGGGCATCGGCGTCCGGATAGAAGACGACATCCTGGTCACCAGGGATGGAAGGCGGAACATGTCCGCCGCACTTCCGCGAACCGCAGAAGACGTCGAAAACTGGATGGCCCGGCAGCTGCCGAACTGACGGAACGAACAGATCTGGCGACAGACTGCGTTGGCGGCGACGCCAATAGTTCCTGCCACACCGGCCCGGCCGGTGTGGCAGGAACCTGACCATGCAAAACCTGATCACACGATCTTCGGTCCGCCGGATCGCGCGGCCCGTCGTCCAATACCACGGGCACTACCGCTACAAGGGGTTCCACTGCCCCGGTCCCTGCCCCGAAAAAGCAGTCAAGACCAGGATCAGTGGGCCTTGTCGTACGCCTCGACGATGTTGGAAGCGATACGCCCCCGGTCACTCACCGTGTAACCGTTGCTGCGCGCCCACTCGCGAATGTCGGTGGTTCCGCCGGTACGGCGCGAAGCGGCACGCACACCACGCCGGCCACCCGCCGCCCGACCGCCAGAACGGCGAGCCGCGGTGACGAACGGAGCCAACGACTCACGCAACTTCGTGGCGTTCTTCTCCGACAGGTCGATCTCATACTGCGCACCGTCGAGTCCGAACCGGACGGTCTCGTCAGCCTCTTCTCCACTGAGATCGTCAATCAACGAGACGATGGTCTTCTGGGCCATGCCACTCTCCTTCAGGTCAGCGGACCGCAGAACTCACGCGTCTATTATTACCACGAGAACGCGGGGAACTGTCACGCCTGGTTCGCCGGACTCGCAAGCTTGGGTCGCCGAAGACGAAGTCATCGCTCAACGCACTCCGCCCTGGCAGTCGGAGTGCGGAACCCAAAGACAGGGAGCAAGCTCCACATGATAGAGGGATGATCATGTTCTGCGAATCACACCTTCCCAGTCGAAAGGCCGGCCGCAAGCGGACAGTTGGGCAGGCGTGGACCGGGCGGCGTCCATGTCCTCCGACCTTGGGACACCGATCGTGTTCGTCTACCGACTCCCGTGGACGATTGCCCGGCGAACGGCGGGCAACAGCCGTCGGCGCCTTTGGGGTGGTGGTGCCGCGAGCGGAACCGACCGGTACGAATGCCAAAGGGGATCGCCGCGCCGGATGAGTACCCCTGATTCCGGCGCCGCTGCTATGGGCCGACCCACGGACGAGTACCCGCGCACGTGGGTGGTAGACGGTGCCAACGTGATTGGCTCCCGGCCCGACGGGTGGTGGCGGGACCGCCCAGGAGCGGCCGGACGGCTGGTCGATGCTATTTCGGCGCGGATCACCCGTCCCGGCACGCACCCGCGGCCATCATCGAGGCCGGAATGGCCTGAGCGGATCGTGGTCGTTCTCGAGGGTGCGGCGCGAGCCGGAGTTCCCGAGGGAACCGTACGGCCCGGAAAGATCACACCCGAAAAGGTCGGGCCCGCGGGAGTCGCGCCCGAGAAGGGCCGCCACGTTCCAACGAGGGCGGACCGCGCGGCACCGACCATCGTCGTCGTGCACGCCCCCGGGCACGGCGACGACGCCATCGTGGCGGCGGCGCGCGACGCGGTCGCGCCCGTGGTCGTCATCACCTCGGATCGGCAACTTGCCGTCCGGCTGAGGTCGCTCGGCGCGGGTGTGCGACGGTCGGGATGGTTGTGGGACCTGCTCGACGAACGATGAACGACGGCCGATCAGCGACGGCTCCCGGGACGACCGGCGGTCGGCGTCCGGGGCGCCGGCCGGCCCACGAACGGACGAGCCCGGAGAGGGAGCACGATGGCCGCCACGAAAAACACACCGGCGATACCGGAAAAGGCGCGCTACGACGGGCTGAGGCCGCTTGACGAGGATGGATGGCCCACCGGGCCGTACGCGCAACGCCGGGACCGGACGGTGACTCGGGACTGGATCACGCCGGGAAAATCACCGCACCCCGCCGATCGTGCTCACCCGGCCATCGACCGACTCCGGTCGCGGCCGATCGGCCCATGAACGGACAAACACCCCGCGGCACAGACTCAGACCCGCGGCACAGACTCAGACCGAGGCGGACACCGGATGCCGGGGAGGCGGTCCGGCGGCAAGCCGGGCGGTGTAGCGACCGGCCGCCAGGCCGACATCCAACGGAATCCCGAAGCAGGAGGACAACGCCTCCGCGGTGAGTACCTGCGCGACCGGACCGGCCGCAAGCACCTGGCCGCCGCGCACCAGCAACGCGTGGGTCACCCCGACCGGGATCTCCTCCACGTGGTGGCTGACGAGGACGAGGGCAGGAGCGGTGGGGTCGGCCGCGAAGCGGGTGAGCCGCCGCATCAACGCCTCCCGCGCACCCAGATCGAGCCCGGAGGCGGGCTCGTCGAGCAGGAGGAGTTCCGGGTCGGTCATGAGGGCCCGGGCGATGAGCACACGCTTGCGCTCTCCCTCGGAGAGGGTTCCGAACCGCCGGTCGGCCAGTCCACGGCACCCGAACTGGGTCAGCAGGCCGGCCGCGCGGGTGAGATCGACCTCGTCGTACTCCTCGTCGGCGCGGCCCAGCACGGACCAGCCGGCGGTCACCACCGCGTCGAGTACCCGCTCGTCGGCGGGTGGCGTCTCCACCAGCGCCGGACTGACGACACCCACCCGGTATCGTAGATCGAGAAGGTTGACCTTGCCGAGACGGGCGCCGAGCAGGTCGACCGTGCCCCTGGTGGGAAACAGCCGGCCCGAGGCCACCTGCAGCAGGGTCGTCTTCCCGGCGCCGTTGGGACCGAGGACCACCCATCGCTGGCCGGGGAACACCGCCCACGACACGTTCCTGAGCAGGTATGACCCATCTCGCACGACATTGACATTGTCGAGGCGCAGCACCGCGTCCGGCATACAGCTCACGTTACGCGACACCAGACTTCCCGATGCCGCCGGGACGGCCGGTCCACCCGTATCAGCCCGCCACCCGGTCAACCCGCCACCCGGTCAACCCCGCCCCGGCCGTCCGGATGGATTTCACCTGCCGGACTGGGGTAAATCAGACATATCTAACAGACCACGCAATTGTCCCTCCATGGCCCTGGCGTCAGGCCGGTTCGGGCGGGGTCGTCCCGGTCAGGTCGATCTCGGCCCACACTGCCTTCCCGTCGGCGACCGGACGGACGCCGTGCCGAACGGCGAGCCGGGAGACCAGGTGGAGCCCGCGGCCGGCCTCATCCTCGGCCGCGGCATGGCGCCGCCGCAGCACCCGGCCGCCACCGTCGGCGACCTCCACGACGGCCCGGTCGCCCAGCAGGCGCAGCCGCACCGACAGTGGTGGGCGACCATGCCGCACCACGTTGCTCGCCAACTCCGACAGCACCAGGATGATGGTGTCGACGACCTCCGAGGCCAGCGTCGCGTTCTCCAGCGCGAGCCTGGCCTGGGCCCGCACGGCGCGCAGGCTCGCCGCACCGTCGAAGGTCGCGTCCAGGAGGGCCGCCGCGGCCGTCAGTTCACCGGGCAACCGGGCGAACAGAAGCGCGACGTCGTCGGCCGCCGCCGCGTCGATCGTCCCCCCGGCCGTCCCGGAACCCACCGTCCCGGAACCCACCGGGCCGGGGGCGACGGCGGGACCGAGACCGGCACACGCCGCGGTGACCAGGTCGTCCAGATTCGCGGTGAACCTGTCGCTGGTGCGGGCGAGCGCGGCCGCGAGCTGCGAGACTCCGGCGTCGAGGTCGCGCGCACGTCCCCGGACGAGCCCGTCGGTGAACAGGGCGATCAGATATCCCTGTCCCAGTCGCACCGTGTACTCGGTCACGTCCGACCGGGCCACCCCGAGTGGAGACCCCACCGCCATGTAGAGCCTGGAGACCAGCCCGTCCGGCGCGACGACCAGGGGCGGCGGGTGCCCGGCACTCGCCAGCGTCAGCACCCCGCTGTCGATCTCGACGACCGCGTAGATGCAGGTGGCGATCTCCTCCCCGGGCAGGTCCGCGACGATGCCGTCCAGCAGCGTCAACACCTCGGCCGGGGGAAGATCGAGACAGGCGCAGGTGCGGGCCGCCGCGCGCAGCTGCGCCATCACCGCGGTCGCCCGGATCCCTCGGCCCATCACGTCGCCAATCATCAGGGCGACTCGCCCGGCTCCCAGGTCAATCACGTCGAACCAGTCGCCACCGGCGTCGTCACCGACCCCGCCGGGCAGGTAACGGGTGGCCACCTCGAGCCCGGACGGGACGGCGGGCGGAGAACCGCGCAACGCCTCACGCAGTGCCAGCGCATTGCTGCGCTCGGCCGCCCCCCGATCGATCCGGTCCAGGACGACCCCCACCCGGGCGGCGAGTTCGGTCAGCAAGAGCAGATCCGCTTCGGTGAACGGAGGTCGATCCGCAACGGCAGTCACACTCAGTACGGCGACGACGTGGCCGACCCGTACCACGGGTACGACAGCCATCGTGTGGGCCCCCACCTGGCGGATCCACCGCTCGGCGTCGGCCGGCGGATCCCACTCGCCCGCTGCCAGTGCGGCGATCAGCCGCTCGCCCTGGTGGGCGGCCCGGGCGAACGGACTCGTCGGCGACGTCGCCGCGCCGGCCCCCAAGGCGAACGGAGGCACCGTGCCGAGCCCGTCACGAGCCACGACAACGAGTGGATGCAGCTCGGGCACCGGCTCGGCCGCCCGGTCCCCCGCCGTCTCCTCGAGGCCCCCCGCGGCCCCGGCCCTGTCCCCGGCCGCGTCCCCGGCTCTGTCCCCGTCCCCGGCTCTGTCCCCGGCCGCGTCCCCGGCGTCAGCCCCGTCCCGGACGGGCACCGCGGCACCGCTCCAGGACGCCGGGACGGGAGCGGGCGTGCCGGTGACAAGCTGGACGACACACAGGTCGGCGACCTCCGCGACGATCAGCTCGGCCAGGGAGCGCAGGGCGACGGGAGGCTCGACGGCCGCGGCCACGATCCCGGTGGCTCGCTCCAGCAGCCGAAAGCGTCGATCGGCGAGTGCCAGGGCGGCCTGCGCCTCGCGCGTCGCCGCCAGGGTCCGATGACCGCGCGCGGCGTCGGCGGCGAGCTGTTCGTAGCCGGTGGCCCGTTCCAGGGCCTGCGCGCAGGCGTCGGCGATCGCGACGAGGGATGCCTGATCAGCGGCGGTGAACTCCCGCGCCTGGCGGAACCCGAAGGTCACCACGCCGAAGGGTGCGCCGCCCCCGACGGCCAGCGGCAGCATCGCCCAGGCGTGCTCACCCGCCGCGGCGGCGACGTCGGCGACCTCCGGCACCGGCCAGCGGGCGAGCAGCTCGTCGCGGTCGACGAGAAACAGTGCACGACCGCCCCGCATGACCTCCGCCAGCGGATGTACCGCGCCCAGCGCCACCTCCGACCATCGGGCGAGGCCGTCGGCGGGACCCGGCGGGGCGTGGAAGAGTAGCTGGTCGTGCGCCTCGTCCACGAGCGCGACGCCCCGGCTGGCGGCCCCGGCCATCCGTCCCCCGACGTCGAGGACGGTGGCGACGACGTCGTCCACGGTCAGGGTCCGGGCGAGCGCCACGGCCAACGTCGCGGTCTGTTCGGCCCGTTCCGTCGCGATCCGGGCCCGCTGGTCGGCCGTGGCCCGGTCAGCCTCGGCGGCGCGTACCTCGGTGAGATCGCGGATCACCCCGAGCCACTCGCCGGGCCGGCTGTTCGGCCGGCCGGCCGCCGGCATGGGAACGATGCGGGCCTCGACCACCCGCACGGCGGTGCGGTCGCCTCCGCCACCGGAGATCCGGAACTCGGCCTCGAAGGTCTCACCGTGCTCGATCGCCCCGCGCCAGGCGCGCCCGACCCGCTCCCGGTCGTCGGGATGGACCACGCCGAGCCAGCCGAACCCGGCCAGCTCCGCCGGATGCCGCCCGGTGAAGGCCCGCAGACGGGGCAGATCGGCATCGAGTGCCCCGTCGCCTTCGGCATGGAACACGTCCATCGCGGCGGCGTCCACGAGACCGAGGTAGCGTGCCTCGGCCCGCGCCCGCTCCCTCTCGACCGCCCGCGTCCCGCTGGCGTCGATCGCGACGAACGCCACGCCCACCAGCCCGACCTGAGGGTCGTTCACCGGATACCAGCTGGCGAGCCACGTCTGCGGCGGTCCGGAACCATCGGTGGCGACCACGACCTCCAGGTCCACCACCGGCTCGCCGGTGCGCAGCACCCGTGCCAGCAGAGCGTCGAGTTCCTGGCCGGTGTCGCCGAGGAGCTCGGAGACGGTACGGCCGAGGTGCTCGTGGACCGGCCGGCGGTCGAACCGGGCGAGTGTGTCGTTCACCCGCAGGAACCGCCCGGCCGGGTCGAGCAGGGCGAGACCGGCCGGGGCCCACGCGAACAGCGCGTCTAGCATCACGAACGTGGCCACGGGGTCGGTTCCCGGGGCGTGTCCGGGCGGGGGAAAACCGGCCCGGCCCGGTCCCGGCAGCCCCGCCGGATCGGACCGGCGCATCCCTGGCGTATCCGGCGTGCGGCGCGGCTCGGTGCCGTCGATGACATCCCGTATGACCGGCTCGGCGGTCACGGCCGGAGCGGCCGGCCGGGCGACCATGGGCCAGCCCTCGGGTAGCTCGGGTAGCTCGGAGCCGGCTCCCCGGTCCTGACGGGGGCCGGTATCCGGGCCGGGAGCGTGCTTAGGGCCGGGGACCTGGTTCGGGCCGGGATGCGCGCGTGGGCCGGGGTTGGTGTGTGGGCCAGGGCTGGTGTGTGGGCCGGCCGGCGGTCCCCCTTGGGACCGGGTGACCGGAGTCGGTCCCGGGGAGACATCCCCCTGGCCGGACGGAACAACGCCCGATGGCCAGGAGGCGGATCCCGGGGGGCTCACGGAGAAGCGCGCACCCGCGGGCCCCGCGCCCACCGGCCCCAGATCCACCGGCAGCGCCTCCGACAGCCCGACGTTCGCCGGCCGGTACATCGGCACGAGAGACGCCTGCCCAGGCATCCCCTCTACGGGGGTACCAGGCGTCCCGGCAGCTCCCGCAGAATCAGGGGAGAGCATCGGGAATGCGCCGGAAGCGGGCCAGACGGGCGGCTGCGCGGAGTGCGGCGACGTCATGGGAGACGATTGTGGACGGCGTGCGCATGTTGTGCTGAACCGCCCCGGGTAGTCGCCCCGTCCGGAGTCGGGCGGTTCGGTGTCCAGAACCGCCGAGGTCCGACGTCCGCGCGGGGCGCCGACGGCCCAGCGACGATCTCCACGGACAGCACGGTCACCCGCCCGGTCGACACGATCACTGGATCCAACGTGAGATGAACCACCTCCGGCACGTCGTCGGCAAGCCGGGCGATCCTGAGGACCAGGTCCTCCAGCGCGGCGATGTCGACCGGCGTCGAGCCGAGGTATCCCAGCAGCAGCGGCGCCGCCCGCACCGAACGCACGAGGCGCGCCGCGTCGACGTCGGTAAGGGGAAGGATGTGGTGTGCGCGGTCCCCCAGCAGCTCGGTCGCGGGGCCCGCGAGGCCAAACGAGACCAGGGGACCGTACCGGGGATGCTCCTCGGAACCGACGACCACCGGCACGCCGACCGGCGCCATCCGCTGGACGACAATCGGCACCTCCACCCCGAGCTGGGAGCGCAGCGACGCCCATGCCGCCCGCACGGCTGCCGCGTCGGGCAGGTCGAGACGCTGACCGCGCAGGTCCGGACAATGCCGGTAGGGTCGCGACCGCGCCTTGAGCGCCACCGGATAGCCGCACTGGCCCGCCGCCTCGACGGCCCGGCGCGGGGACGTCACCAGGACGGCCGGCTCCACCGTGACGCCGTAGCAGTCCATCAGGGCGGCGGCCTGATCCTCCGGAAGGCGACCGGTGAGTCCGGCGACGAGCGAACGCGCCTCGTCTGCCCGCACCGCCGTCGTCGGCACGGTGCCGATCGGGCGTGCCCGCCACTGGGCGTAGCCCACCACCCGGCGCAGCGCGGCGACGGCCGCCTCCGGCGACGAATAGGCCGGAATGCCGGCGAGCTCGCCGGGCATCTCGCCCCCCTGCACGGCGGCGAGAACCGGGATCTTGATGGTCGCGGCAGCCGCGGCGGCGGCCGCCGCGATCGGCCCGGCCGGGGACGGCGGCAGCCGGACCAGCGTGGCGATCAGCGCATCCGCCCGGTCCGCCGCGGAGGTCAACGCCCGGGTGAGGTCCCCGGGGGAGCTGCCAACCGGGAGGAGCACCTCCTCGACCCTGAGCCCGGCCGCGTCGGCGGCACGGGCCGTCAGCCGGACCAGGGCCCGGGAGTCGCCGACGACGGCGACCCGACCGCCCGCAGGCAGCGGCTGCGTGGTGAGCAGCAGCGCGACGTCGAACGCCTGGGAGACCCGGTCGACGCCGATCACCCCGGCCTGCCGCAGAAGCGCGTCGTCAAGGGTCGAACGGCCGGAGTACACGACGATCACCGGTTTACGCCGACCCACCCGCCGGGCCAGCCGGGCGAACTTGCGGGGATTACCGAAGGTCTCCAGATGCATAATCATCGCGTCGGTCCCGGGGTCCTCCTCCCAGTACTGGAGCAGGTCGTTACCGCTCACGTCGGCCCGGTCCCCGGCGGAGACGAAGACCGACAGACCGACCTCGCGCGCGGCCGCCGCCGCCAGGATGGCCCCGCCGAACGGACCCGACTGGGAGTAGCAGCCGATGCGGCCGGCCGGGGGCATCCGGGGCACCATCGAGGCGTTCAACCCCGCCGCCGGATTCTGGATGCCCATGCTCGCCGGGCCGACCACCCGCAGGCCATCCGCCCGGGCCTCGGCCACCAGGGCCGCGTCTGCGGCGGCGTCGCGCTGGTCGGTGAGGACGACCAGTCCCCAGACCCCGGCCCGCCCGCAGGCGGTGACGACGTCAGGCACCTGCGCGGGCGGCACGCACACCACGGCCAGGTCGACCGGACGCGGCACGTCCTCGATGCCGGCGTAGGCCTGGATCGACGCCACCGCGCCGCCGGCTGCGGCCGCGGCCGGGTTTACCGGGTAGACGGGGCCGTCGAAGCCGCCGGCGAACAGGTGACGCAGGACCGCGTTGCCCACGGACCCGGCGGACCGCCCCGCACCGATGACGGCGATCGCGCGCGGATGCAGCAGCCGACCGATCGAGGCGGCCTCGGCATGGTGCTCCCGGGCCCGCATCACCCCGACCGACTTCTGGGTGGGGGTGATCTCGAAGGACAGCCGGACCGCGCCCGAGTCCCAGGTCCTCGAGACCGTGTAACCGGCATCGAGAAAGACCCGAATCATCTGCTGGTTCTCCCCGAGCACGTCGGCGTCGAAGCGGCGGATCCCGCGGTCCCAGGCCGCGGCGGCAAGATGCTCCAGCAGCACCGAACCCAGCCCTCGTCCCTGCTGGGCGTCCTCCACCAGGAAGGCGACCTCCGCCTCGGTCGGCCGTGCGGCGGTGCTCTCCCAGTGGGAGACCGCGACCAGGTCGTCGCCGATCATTGCGACGATGGCGCCGCGCAGCCGCTGGTCGACGGTCGTCATCCGGTGGATGTCGGCGTCACTCAGGGCACGGCGCACGGCGAAGAACCGGAAGTAGATCGACTGGGTCGACAGCCGGGTCCAGAAGGTCCGCAGCAGCGGGCCGTCCGTCGGCAGGATCGGGCGGATGTGGGCGGTGCCGCCGTCACTGAGGATGACGTCGGCCTCCCACTCGGCCGGATAGACGACCGGAGGCTCGGTGCTCACGCGGCGCTCACCCGGTTCTCACGCAGTGCTCAGCTCTTACTCCGTGCTCAACGGTCGACGGTGGGGTCGAGGCCGTGCAACGGCAGCACCTGACGCCGGGTCGCCGCCACCGTCCGGTCCAACGGATCGTCGGGGTCTCCCTCGCCCGCGTCCCAGGGACGGTACCGGACGCTCACCCCGTCCCCGAGCGCCCGGGGCATGGCGGCGGCGCCGAGGGACTTCTGCCCGGTCGCCGCCCGCACCCGTCCCGGCGCCGCGGACCGCCAGTCCTCCGGCAGGGCGCGGCCGGCATCCAGGGGCACGTGGCCGGCGATCGCCAGCAGCTGCGTCCAGGCCCGCGGCACGACCGTGTCCAGCGCGTACCCGCCACCGCCGCAGGCCAGCCAGCGCCCGTCGCAGACCTCGTGGGCCAGCGCGTGCAGCAGGTCGTAGGAGGCCCGTTGGCCGTCCACCGACAGCGCCAGATCGGCCAGCGGGTCGAAGGCGTGCGTGTCGCAGCCGTGCTGGGTCACCAGCACCTGCGGCCGGAAGGACCGCAGGAGCACCGGCACCACCCCGGAGAAGGCGCGCAGCCAGCCGGCATCGCCGGTGGCGGGGGGCAACGCCACGTTCACCGCGGTGCCCTCCGCGGCGGGAGCACCCACCTCGGTCGGGAATCCGGTGCCCGGGAAGAGGGTGCTCCCCGTCTGGTGCAGGGAGATGGTGAGCACCCGCGGATCGTCGTAGAACGCCGTCTGCACGCCGTCGCCGTGATGCACGTCCACGTCGACGTACGCCACTCTGGTGGCTCCGGCGGAAAGCAACCAGGCGATCGCAATCGCCGGGTCGTTGTAGATGCAGAATCCGCTCGCCATTCCCGGCATCGCGTGATGCAGCCCCCCGGCGATCGACACGGCGTGCCGCGGCGGCCCCCTCCACACCGCCCGTGCCGCCTCGATCGTGCCACCGGTGATGAGCGCGGCGGCCTCGTGCATCCGTTCGAAGATGGGGTTGTCGGCTGTGCCCAGGCCGAACAGGGCCGCGAACCTTGCCTGCGCCGGGTCGGGCGCGGCACGGACCGCGCTCAGGTAGACCGGATCGTGGATCAGGCCGATGAGGTCGTCGGAGGCGAGGGTCGGCCTGGAGATCCGGATGCCCGGTGCGTCGAGAACGCCGAGACTCATAGCGAGGTCCATGGTGAGCTCGAGCCGCACGGGATGCAGCGGATGCGCCGGCCCGAAGTCGTAGCCGGCCATGGCCGGATCCCAGGTCACGACCGTCGGCTCGGCCAGCGGCTCGGCCGACGGGCGACCGTCGGCCCGCCGCTCGGAATCGCCCGGGACACTCATCTGTCGACCGTAGCCCGATCACGCTCCCGGAGGTAGCGGTGGTGTCGGTGACGAGGATCCAGGGCCGTCGATGAGGCACGTAGATCTGCCCGGAATGGCCTAGGGTCAGTGCCCGTGGCAGCAGACCGAGTGACACCGGACCATACGGCGATGGAGGACGGGCGGCAGCCGGCCGGCCGTGGTGGTGGGCCGGTGGCTGCCGGCACGCCGCTGTGGGAACCGCCTCCCCGTCGGATCAGCCAGGCCGCGGTGACCAACTACCGCGCCTGGCTCGCCGCCGAGCGGGGGGTTGAGCTCGCCGACGACACGCGCCTGTGGGAGTGGTCGGTTACCGACCTGGACGCGTTCTGGGAGTCGATCTGGGATTTCTGCGCGGTCGAGGGGGACCGCGGCACCGGTCCGGCGCTCGCCGACGCGGCGATGCCCGGCGCGGTCTGGTTTCCCGGTGCCCGGGTAAACTACGCGGAGAACGCGCTCACCCGGAGCGGGCCAGCTCCGGCCGTCATCGCCGTACGCGAGGACGGTGCCACGGCAGTGGTGTCCTGGGACGAGCTGCGCCGGCAGGTGGCGAAGGCGGCGGCGGGACTGCGGAGCTTGGGTGTCGCCGAGGGTGATCGGGTCTGCGCCGTGCTGCCCAACACCGTCTACGCGGTGGTGGGGATGCTGGCCGCCGCCAGCATCGGCGCGGTGTGGTCGTCATGCTCGCCGGAGCTCGGCCCGACGGCCCTGCGCGCGCGGTTCGGCCAGATCGACCCGAAGGTCCTGATCGGCGTTGACGGCTACAGCTACCGCGGGAAGAGCTACGACACCCTCGCCGCCCTCGCCGCGCTCGCGGGCGACCTGCCGGGACTCGGGGCAAGCGTGATCGTGCCGTACCTGTGGCCGGACGCGCTCTCCCGGGCCCGGGCCGCGGGGCTACCGGGACTGCTCACCTGGGACGAGCTGATGGCTTCGGAGACCTCCGAGCCCGAGTTCACCCGGGTCGCCTTTGACGCACCGCTGTGGATCCTCTACTCGTCCGGCACGACCGGCCCCCCCAAAGCGATCGTGCATGGCCACGGCGGCATCCTGCTGGAGCACCTGAAGTCGCTGGCGTTGCACCTCGATCTCGGTCCGGACGACCGGTTCTGCTGGTTCACCACGACCGGCTGGATGATGTGGAACTACCTGGTCTCCGGTTTGCTCGTCGGCGCGACCGTCGTGCTCTACGACGGAGCGCCCGGCTACCCGGCGCTCGGCACCCTGTTCGGTCTGGCGGAGGCCCTGGAGCTCACGTGCCTGGGCACGTCCGCGGGCTACCTGCAGGCTTGCGAGGACGCCGGGCTGGTCCCGCGCGAGTTCGCCGATCTGTCCAGGCTGCGCACCGTCGGATCGACCGAATCGCCACTGTCCGCAGCCGGCTATGCCTGGGTGTACGAAGCGGTGAGCCCGACCGTGATGCTGTCGTCGATCAGCGGTGGCACCGACGTCTGCACGGCGCTGGTGGCAGGCCTGCCGACGATGCCGGTGCGGGCCGGGGAGATCGGATCGCGCGCGCTGGGCTGCGCGGTGCGCGTCTTCGACGAGGCCGGCGAGGAGGTCGTTGACGAGGTCGGTGAGCTCGTCGTGACCGCGCCGATGCCGTCCATGCCGCTGTGCTTCTGGGCCGACCCGGACGGCGGCCGGCTGCGGGAGAGCTACTTCTCCGTCTACCCCGGCGTCTGGCGCCACGGGGACTGGGCGAGGATCACGCCTACCGGTGCCGTCGTCATCCAGGGACGTTCGGACGCGACGTTGAACCGCGGCGGCGTCCGGATCGGCACCAACGAGCTCTACAGCGTGGTCGAGCGGGCCCCCGGGATCGCAGACAGCCTCGCGGTCGACACCGCGGACGAGCGCGGGCACGGCGAGCTGCTCCTCTTCGTCGTCCTCACCGAGCCCGGCCTGACCGATGCGGTGGCCGCCCGGCTGCGTGAGGTTCTGCGCGCCGAACTCAGCCCACGCCACGTCCCCGACCGGATCATCGAGATCACCGAGATCCCTCGGACCCACACCGGCAAGAAGCTCGAGGTACCGGTGAAGCGCCTGCTCGCCGGAACCGCCCTGGACGAGGCCGTGAGCCTCGACTCGGTCGCCAACCCCGATGCCCTGCTGCCCTTCGCCGCCGCCTCGGCCCGGTCCCGGCGGTCGGCGCCGGAGCCGAGGACGGGAACCACGCTGGAACCCGGCACCGGATCCGGCGGGGAGGCCGAACCCGGAGCCTGATACGGCAAAGCCGGATCTTCGCCCGGCAAAAACGAAGATCCGGCTTTCATCGATCACGCGATCATGGCGTGACCGCCATGATCGCGGTACTCCTGTCTTCCACCCCCGTGCACCTGTGCACGTGCCCCGCAGACCCGACCGGAGGTGCGTTCGCCCGATCGATCAGTCGAGGAACTCGCGCAGCCGACCGGCGACGGCGGGCTTGCGCAGCTCCCGAAGCGTGTCCCGCTCGATCTGACGGATGCGCTCACGGGTCAGGCCGAGCCGGTTGCCCACCTCGGCGAGGGTGTGCTGCTTGCCGTCGGCGAGACCGAAGCGCAGCCGCATCACCTCGCGCTCCCGCGGGCTCAGGCCACCGAGGACGTTATCGATCTCGTCCTGCATGGCGCCGTAGGAGGCGGCGTCCGCCGGGGAGGTCGCGTCGGAGTCCTCGATGAAGTCGCCGAGCACGGAGTCGCCGTCGTCGCCGACCGAGGTCTCCAGGCTGACGGTGTCCTGCGCATACCGGCGCAGCTCCACCACCTGCTCGATCGGCATGTCCAGCTCGAGGGCGAGCTCCTCGTCGGTCGGCTCACGGCCGAGCGTGGAGACGAGCTGGCGCTGCAACCGGGTAATCTTGTTGATCTGCTCGACCACGTGGACCGGGATGCGGATCGTCCGCGCCTGGTCGGCGAGCGCCCGGCCGATAGCCTGGCGGATCCACCAGGTTGCATAGGTCGAGAACTTGTAGCCCTTGGCGTAGTCGAACTTCTCCACCGCGCGGATAAGGCCGAGGTTGCCCTCCTGGACCAGGTCCAGCAAGGTCATCCCGCGACCGCTGTACTTCTTGGCGACGGAGACCACCAGCCGCAGGTTCGCCGAGACGAGCTGCTGCTTGGCGGCATGGCCGTCCTTGACGAGCAGACCGAGGTCACGACAAAGGTCGGCGGGCAGGTCGGGGACACTCTCGAGCTTGTACTCGGCGAACAGGCCCGCCTCGACCCGCTTGGAGAGTTCGACCTCCTGGGCGGCGTTGAGCAGCGGCACCTTGCCGATCTCGCGCAGGTACATGCGTACGAGGTCGGCGGTACCCGCGTGTTCGGCAGTGGACCGGCTGGCGGCGGTGGCGTCATCGCTCGCATCCTCCTCGTCGAGGAGTTCGACGCCAGCGGCGTTGATGCGCGCGATGAGAACGGGCAACAGTTCGATACCGAGGTCCGCGGACTCGAGCGCGTCACGCAGCTCGGAGCGGCTGATCTCGCCGGCCTCGCGACCACGGGCGATGACCTCGGCCACCGCGCCCGCGTCGAGCTCGTCGGTATCGTCGGGAACAGCGGCCAACGAACGGCTGGGAGCGGTGCGGACAGGAGGAGCGGCCCGACGGGCGCGCCGCGGGCTGCGCGGGCGGTTGTCATCGGTGCGCTCGGCAAATTCCAGAGCAGGCAGCGTCATCAGTGGCAAATCCGATGGTCGGTGCGGGTGGGTCGTCTCGTTCTGTGCACGTGGGAGGTAACGAACGAAGACGCGGAACCATTCCCCGTGCAGGCACACCCGGACATCAGCGATCGCCGGGCCTACCAAGCAGTGTAGACCCTAGCCCTCGAGACGCTGCACTCGCTGCCGCGAAGATTACCTGGCAGATTCCGCCCTGTGGCGCGAACCGCGAACTCTCCTGAGCTTCTCCAGTGGCCGCGCACCCTGCGGATCAGGCCAGTGGCAACTATAAGTAACAGGTACATTACTCGTCGTAGAAGTTTTTGTGTTCTGCCATCCGTGCCATATTTTCCGACGATCACCGGTCGGTGCTAACCCGTAACGGTAGTCGGCAAGCCGACACCCGCGACCCGGCCCCGGGCTCTCCACCGAGACGGAACGACCGGCGGGCCGACGCGGGCGCCGCCGACGCCGCCCCGGTGCCGCCCCGGTGCCCACCCACGCCACCCGGTGCCGCCCCCACGCCGAGGCACTCGAGAACGGCGATTCCGTTAGGCGGGCCACACCCGACGGGCCCTGCCTCTGTGCACAGCGTGTAACCGCTACTCTCACACGATGCCCGTCCCCAGCCTTCCCGCAGACCTGGCGGCACTACGGGAAACCGCGATCGACGTGCTACGAGACAACGACCTCGGCGACATCACCCGGCCCTCCCCGACGCTCTACCCGCACCAGTGGCTCTGGGACAGCTGCTTCATCGCGATCGGACTGCGCCATCTCGACCCGGGACGGGCCGCCAAGGAGGTCCTCTCGCTGCTGCGAGGCCAGTGGCCGAACGGCATGATCCCCCACGTGATCTTCGCGGAGACCTCGGACTTCTATCACGCCGGTCCGCAGCGCTGGCGCTGCGACCGGGTGACCACAACCGCCGGCGGAGTGCAGAGCACGGGGGTCACCCAGCCGCCGATGATCGCCGAAGCCGCCGTCCGGATCGCCGCCATGATGACGCCATCCGCCCGCGACGCCTTCTACCGCGCGTTGCTCCCCGGCCTGCTGCGCTTCCATACGTGGCTCTACCTCGAACGCGACCCCGACGACGACGGTCTCGTCACACTGGTCCACTCCTGGGAGTCGGGGATGGACAACACGCCGGCCTGGATGGAGATCACCAGGCCAGCGGCTCCGCTGGGGGTGCGGGCACTGCGCCGGATCAACGGCGGCGACGCCATGGACGCGCTGCGGCGCGATTCCAAGGAGGTCCCCCCCGACGAGCGGCTCACCTCGGGAGACCTGTTCACGCTCTACCGGATCGTGCGTGAGCTGCGGCGGGCACACTACAACTTCCGCGAGATCCGCCGGACCATCGTCCCCCTCGTCCAGGACGTCGCCTTCAACGCGATCCTCATCCGGGCCAACGAGCACCTCACCGCCATCGCCGCCGAGATCGGCCAGACCATCCCCGCCCGGTTGCGGCGGTCCATGCACAGGACGCGCGAGGCGATCGAGCGGCTCCACACCGACGGCACTTACTACAGCCGCGACTTCCGGACGGGAACGCTGCTGCGCCACGAGACGATCTCGGGGTTCCTGCCGCTCTATGCCGGGGTCGTGCCCGAGGACCGGGTCGACGAGATGGTCAAGACGCTCACCTCACCGCGCTACTGGTCTCGGTTCGGCATCGCGAGCGTGCCGCTCGACGGCCCGGGCTTCCTTCCCCGGTGTTACTGGCAGGGTCCCGTCTGGGTCAACATGAACTGGCTGATCGCCGACGGGCTGGAGCGTTACGGCCGGCTCGACGCCGCGGAGAACCTGCGCCAGAACACGATCGACATGATCGCCTCGTCCGGGGCGATGTTCGAGTACTACTCACCCCTCGACGGTTCCGGCGCGGGCAGCAACCGGTTCTCCTGGACCGCGGCGCTCCTGGTCGACCTCCTCGCCGCCGAGCACTGAGCCACGCCACCGAGCACTGTCTCGGACCGGGCACCCGGTGCGGACCGGGCACCCGGTCGGACCGGCCGCTGCGACGCCTAGCTGCAGCCGCTGGTCGAACCGCACTGCTCGCAGACGTAGCAGCTACCGGCTGGCCGCATGGTCACCCCGCAGGTGAAGCAGAGCGGAGCATCGACCACGGTCTGCGCGACGAGCGACTCACCGGGCGGTGCCAGCCGCAACTCCCGTGCCACGTACGCCGGGCCGTTCCCCACCGCCGGACCGGGCGGGACACCCGGGTCACCCCGATCGGCGACGGAAGCCGAGGATCCGGTCACCGCGGCCCCCTGGGATCCGGCCGGGTCGTCGATCCCGGCGGGCTGCGCCGGTCCCGCGACCCGACGGGCCCGGTCGGCCGCGGTCGAGATGCCGAGTTCGGCCCGCTGATCGGCGTCGAGATAGTCGAGCGCGAGGCGACGGAACAGATAATCCATGATCGACTGGGCGATCCGCACGTCCGGGTCGTCGGTCATCCCGGCCGGCTCGAACCGCATGTTGATGAACTTGCTGACGTACGCCTCCAGCGGCACGCCGTACTGCAGGCCGATCGAGATGGCGATCGCGAACGCGTCCATCACGCCCGCCAGGGTGGACCCCTGCTTCGACATCTTGATGAAGACCTCACCGAGGCCGTCGTCCGGGTAGGAGCCGGCGGTCAGATAACCCTCGGCCCCCCCGACGGAGAAGGACACCGTCCGCGACGGGCGGGTCTTCGGCAGCCGGCGGCGCACCGGCCGGTACTCGACCTCCACCGGGGCGGGCCCGGCGGAGCCGGCGGTCCCGGCCCCGTCTCCCGTGCCAGCTGGGGTGGCGGCCAGCTCGGCGGCCTGCTTCGCCCCCTTGACGTCGGTCAGCGGCTGGCCGACCTTGCAGTTGTCCCGGTAGATGGCGAGGGCCTTCAGACCCAGCCGCCACCCTTCCAGGTAGATCTGCTCGACGTCGGCGACCGTGGCGGTCGAGGGCATGTTCACCGTCTTCGAGATCGCGCCGGAGAGGAACGGCTGTACCGCGGCCATCATGCGGACATGGCCCATCGGGGAGATCGCGCGGTCCCCGATGGCGCAGTCGAACACCTCGTAGTGCTCTGGACGCAGGCCGGGAGCGTCGATGACGTGCCCGTGCTCGGCGATGTACTCGACGATCGCCTCGATGGTCTCCTCGGGGTAACCAAGCGCCTGCAGGGCCGCCGGGACCGTCTGGTTCACGATCTTCATGCTGGCGCCGCCGACCAGCTTCTTCATCTTCACCAGGGCGAGGTCCGGCTCGATGCCGGTGGTGTCGCAGTCCATCGCCAGACCGATCGTGCCCGTCGGGGCGAGCAGGCTGGCCTGCGCGTTGCGCCATCCGTGCTTCTCACCGACGGTCTGCGCCCGGGCCCATTCCCGGGACGCGGCGGCGAGGACCCGGGAGTCCTCGGCGTGCACGCTACGCACCGCGTCGTTCGCGGCGGCATGCTTGCGCACCACCCGCCGGTGCGCGCCCGCGTTGCGGGCGAAGCCGTCGTAGGCGCCGACGATCCCGGCGAGCTCGGCGGAGCGCCGGTAGGCGGTGGCCGTCATCAGCGAGGTGATCGATGCGGCCAGCGCCCGGCCGCCGTCCGAGTCGTAGGCCCGGGCGCTGGCCATCAGCAGGGCACCGAGGTTGGCGTAGCCGATGCCGAGCTGTCGGTAGGCCCGGCTGACCCTGGTGATCTCCGGCGTCGGGAAGTCGGCGAAGCAGATCGAGATGTCCATCGCGGTGATGATCAGCTCGACCGCCGCGACGAACGCCTCGGCGTCGAAGCTGCGGTCCGGGCGCAGGAACTTCAGCAGGTTCAGCGAGGCCAGGTTGCAGCTGGAGTTGTCCAGGTGCACGTACTCGCTGCACGGGTTGGAGGCGCTGATCCGGCCGCTCTCGGGGCAGGTATGCCAGTCGTTGATCGTTCCGTCGTACTGGATGCCGGGATCGGCGCAGGCCCACGCGGCCTCGGCGATCGTGTGGAACAGCCCGCGGGCGTCCACCGTCTCCAGGACGCGGCCGTCGAGGCGGGCCCGCAGGTCGAAGCCGCCGCCGTCGACGACCGCCCGCATGAACTCGTCGGTCACCCGGACGGAGTTGTTGGCGTTCTGGTACTGCACGGAGGCGATGTCGCGCCCGCCGAGATCCATGTCGAAGCCCGCGTCCCGCAACGCCCGGATCTTGTCTTCTTCCCGGGCCTTCGTCTCCACGAACTCGACGATGTCGGGATGATCGACGTCGAGCACGACCATCTTCGCCGCCCGCCGGGTCGCGCCACCCGATTTGATCGTACCCGCCGAGGCGTCGGCGCCGCGCATGAAGCTCACCGGCCCGGACGCGGTGCCCCCGGAGGACAGCAGCTCCTTCGAGGACCGGATGCGGGACAGGTTGAGCCCGGCCCCGGAACCCCCCTTGAAGATCAGCCCCTCTTCCCGGTACCAGTTCAGGATCGACTCCATGGTGTCGTCCACGGAGAGGATGAAGCAGTTGTGCACACGTAGGCCGGCGGAGAGGTACTCGCCGCTGTCGGTCTGGATGTCGTAGACCGGCATCGGCCCGCGCGGCTCAATGCGCTCGATCTGCAACCGCTTCACCGGCTCCGCGGCCCGGCCGGGCTGATCGAACGACGCCTCCAGCTTCGCGGCCTTCACCGGGTCGAGGAAGCCGATCTCGTCCGCGAATGTCCGCCGGTCACCGGCGTTCTGAATGCCCAGGCTCCAGAGGTCGTGGCGGTCGGGTCGCGGATCCGCCTCGCGGCGTACCCGCGCGAAGATGCCGAACCGGGCGAGCAGGCCCTGCACCCCGCGAATGAGGCCCTCGCTGATCATGTCCAGCCCGATCAGCGTCGAGCGCTCCCGGCGGGACACGTAGCCATCGGCCTGGAACAGGCTGCGCAGATAGGCCGCGACAACGGGCAGCGGAGCGTCATACAGCCGGGTCGGCACAGTCATCGCCTCGATGGTCAGCGAGGCGTTCGTACCGGCGTACCGACCAACAAAACCGTCCGCCTGCAGCCGGCCCGCGAGCGCCGCCTCGGCGATCTCCCGTGAGGTGATCTCACCCTCGCCAGGGGCGATGGTGAGATGCCACTCGAGGGTGTCCCCGGCCCGCAGCGTGCCGGCGGGAACGAAGGCCCCGGCACCCGCGGAGGTGCTCCGCCACACCAGATGATCGGCGGTGACGTCGAGCGCGTGACCGGCCTTCGTCCAGATCCGCAGGACGTCCTTGACGCCGTTGGACTTGGTCGCGATCACCTGGGTCAGACCGTGCGCGTCGAAGACCTTCGTCCCCACCGCGTCCGCCTCCACCAGGGCGCCGATGGGAACCAGACCAGACGGCGTGCTGACGAGGGCGTCATAGGGCTGGCACGCCGAGACCTGCTGCGGCGCGGGGGTTCCCACGTTGAACCAGACCGGCGAGTTGAAGCTGAAGACCTGGTGGAGCAGCATCCAGGCCAGTTCGTGCTCGAAGATCTCGGCGTCGGTGCCCGAGGCGAAGTAGCCGTGCTCGCGGCCAGCCGCGCCGTAGGCGTGCACGACCCGGTCGATCAACTGCCGCAGCGACCACTCCCGGCCCGGCGTGCCGGGCGCCCCGCGGAAGTACTTGCTGGTAACAATGTTGGAGGCGTTCACCGACCAGAACTGCGGGAACTCCACTCCCCGCTGCTCGAAGTTGACCGAGCCGTCCCGCCAGTTGGTCATGACGACGTCCCGGGACTCCCAGGTGACCTCGTCGTACGGGTGGACGCCGGCGGTGGTGCGTGACCGCTGGATCTTCAACCCACTCGCTTTCGCCGCTGACCTGCTCGGCTTCGTGCCGCGGCTGTCGGTCATGACGCTCCTCGTCTTCACTCGTCAGCTTCAACCTTCAACAATGTGTTGTGGGCATCCCCGCCCCGGGCCGCCGCCAGCGGACGTCGGGACGGTGCGGGGCCGGGCCTCCGCGCACGGCGGTGCCCGCGGGGACGAGCACGCGCACGGCGAACACGCATGACGAACGGCACCAGCCAGGTCGAGCCGGGCCGCAGGTGTGCCGTCCGGGAGGTCCGCGGTCCTCGCACGGCCGCGACGCGGGATGTCACCCGTCGCCGGCGGGACCGGGCCGGCACGGTGAACCAGGGCGATGTAGGACGCTTCCGGCCGAGTGGTCCCGGCCCTACCTGCTATGCACCTGCTGGGTGCCGGTCACCGGCGAGGCATCGACGGCGCCGCGCGGGACCGGTCGAGCTGGTCCATCCCGCATGGTGGGAGGTCCGGCGGCCTCGGAGCGCAACGCGACGATCGCGGATTCGAAGTCGGTCAACGACTCGAAGGCCAGATACACCGAGGCGAAGCGGAGATAAGCCACCTCGTCGAGCTCACGGAGCGGACCGAGGATCGCCCGGCCGATCGCCTCCGCGGGCACCTCCGCCGACCCCGACGAGCGGACGGCATCCTCTACCCGCTGCGCCAGAAGCGCGAGATCATCATCCCGCACCGGCCGGCCCTGGCAGGCCTTGCGGACACCGGCGATGACCTTGGCCCGGCTGAACGGCTCGGCCGCCCCGCTGCGCTTGCGAACCTGAAGGGACGCCTCCTCCATCGTAGTGAACCGGCGACCGCAGGACAGGCAGGACCGCCTGCGGCGGATCGCCGAACCCTCCTCGGCCTCCCGACTGTCGACGACGCGACTGTCCGGATGCCGGCAGAACGGGCACCGCACGCGCTACGCCTCCTTCGCCCGCGCCGGAGCCGACCGCCCCGGACCGGGGACGACGGGACACCGTTGAGGACCCGGCATCCACGCCGGACGGACCACCTTGTGGATGGACCGCCAGCTCCCCGTGGAAGACCTGTGGAACAACCTGTGGATGACTTACACCCCGGTAAGCACCAGATGTTGTGTCCACGGTAGCGCACGGCCCCAGAGATGGGGACAGCACCCCCGTATGGTCCGTGTGGTCCGCACCGCACGTCGACGAAAGACGACGGCGCGCGAGCCCCCGCGCCGAGACACTCGTGGACCCGGGAAGCCGGGGAAGCCGGGCGTCAGGGAAGGAGTAGCGACTGGCCCGGGGTGATCAGCGGCGACCGCAGGTGGTTCAGCCGCATCAGCCGGTCCACCACGACCCGGGTGTCGGCGCTCTCGTCGAGCGCCACCGCCACCGCCCACAGCGTCTCCCCCGGCACGACCAGATGGCGCCGCGGCGCCTCCGCGGCATCCGGCCCGGCGATCGACACCCCAGGCATGATCATGATTGCTACCGCCACGACAATCGCCACGACAATCGCCACGACAATCGATACCACCACCACCCGACCCCGCCGGGTCAGCCGGAGCGGCGGGGGTGCGGGCGGGCGACCCGGCGGGTATCCCGCCGGCCGGCGACCCGCCCGGTCCCTGGCCGTCGACAGGTCGACGACCCGCGCCCTGTGTGCGGATCCCATGGCACCCTCCCGTTCCGACGACACCGAACGCCGAAGATCGAACCTTCGTTCGATCGAACGCGTGGTCGATTGTCGCATCGGGAACCGGAAACCGCCAGGAACACGCTCGAACAGACGTTTGAGATTCTGCGACCCGCCGGTTACCGTCGAGTCGATCGGGTGTGAACCGGGCGGTTTCCCTCGGTCACGGACAGCGGCGAGTCGGTGGGTGACGGCTTCCGGAGCGGGACGGTCCGCCGTGCGGCCACCGGCCGGCCGGTGGCCGCACGGCGGAAGAAAAACGCGACGAGGAGAGCGGTAAGCGATGACTAGCCAAGGCAGGGGTACGCGCCGGGGCGGAACCCGCGGCAACGTGCGAGCCTTTCCCGAAGGCCCCGCGGACGCGGGCCTGACCCCCCGGCAGCGCAAGGTGCTAGAGGTCATCCGGGCCGCGGTGGAGCGGCGCGGATATCCGCCCAGCGTGCGGGAGATCGGTGAGGCGGTCGGCCTCACCAGCACCAGTAGTGTGGCTCACCAGCTCAAGGTGCTCGAGGAGAAGGGCTACCTGCGGCGGGACCCGAACCGCCCGAGAGCGATGGAGGTGCTGACCGTCGAGCACCCCCGGCGGCGCGCGGATGCGGACGCGGGCGCGACGACGGTGGCGGGCACGATTCCCATCATCGGTGAGGCGGCGCCGGGCACCACCGAAGGAAGCAAGTCGGACGCCGCCTACGTGCCGGTGCTGGGCCGAATCGCCGCCGGTGGCCCGATCCTGGCCGAGCAGGCGGTCGAGGACGTCTTCCCGCTACCCAGGGAGATCGTCGGCGAGGGCACTCTGTTCCTGCTCCGAGTCGTCGGCGACTCGATGATCAATGCGGCGATCTGCGACGGTGACTGGGTGGTCGTCCGCCAGCAGCCGGTCGCGGACAACGGGGAGATCGTCGCCGCAATGATCGACGGGGAGGCGACGGTCAAGCGCCTGCGGGTTCGGGACGGCAAGATCTGGCTACATCCGGAGAACCCGGCCTTCGCCGACATCGCCGGTGAGGATGCGACCATCCTCGGCCGGATCGTGGCTGTGCTCCGCAGGGTTTGACGTGGATCGGCCGGCCGCCCATCGGGTGGCCGGCCGGGTTGCCTCGCGTTTGATCGCTCCTGGGCTCAGGCCCGGTAGGCGTGCAGCTCCGCCGCGAGTCCCGGGGAGACCCGGGCGGACAGCCGGGTACCGGTCTCGGTGTGCTCCAGCGTGAGCACCTCGCCGTTCGCGTGCACCCGGGAGACCAGGTCGCCCCGGCTGTAGGGCACGAGCACGCGCATCTCCACGTCGGGATGCGGCACCCGGGCACAGAGCGCGTCGACCAGCGCGGCCAGCCCCTCGCCCGTGCGTGCCGAGACGAACACGGCGTCTGGGGCGAGCTGGCGCAGCCCCGCGACGACCGTCGGCTCCACGGCGTCCACCTTGTTGACGACGATCAGCTCGGGAACACCGCCCGCGTCGATGTCGTTGAGAACCTCGCGCACGGCGGAGATCTGCGCGGCCGGATCCGGCGATGATCCGTCCACAACGTGCAGGATGAGATCGGCATCGGCGACCTCTTCCAGCGTCGAGCGGAACGCCTCGACAATCTGATGCGGCAGATGCCGGACGAATCCGACGGTGTCGGTCAGGGTGAAGGCCCGGCCGTCCGGCAGGGTCGCCCGCCGCACGGTCGGATCGAGGGTGGCGAACAGCGCGTCCTCGACTAGGACACCCGCGCCGGTCAGCCGGTTGAGCAGCGACGACTTACCGGCGTTGGTGTAACCGGCGATCGCCACGCTGGGGACCTCGCCCCGCCGCCGGGCGGAACGCTTGGTCTCCCGCACGGTCGTCATCGCGGCGAGCTCGCAGCGCAACCGCGCCATCCTGGCCCGCAGCCGCCGACGGTCGGTCTCGATCTTCGTCTCACCGGGACCACGGGTACCGATGGGCGCCCGGCCGCCGCCGCTGGCCGCGGCCCGCGACATCGACTCACCCCACCCACGCAGCCGGGGCAGCATGTACTGCAACTGCGCGAGCTCGACCTGGGCCTTGCCCTCTCGAGAGGTCGCGTGCTGGGCGAAGATGTCCAGGATGAGGGCCGTCCGGTCGATGACCTTTACCTTGACGACCTCCTCCAGCTGCCGCAGCTGACCCGGGGTGAGTTCGCCATCGCAGACCACCGTGTCCGCGCCGGTCGCCGCGACGACCTCGGCGAGCTCGCGCGCCTTGCCCGAACCGACGTAGGTCGCGGCATCCGGCCGATCGCGGCGCTGCACGAGCGCGTCGAGCACCACCGAACCGGCGGTCGTGGCGAGCGCCGCGAGCTCCGCCATGGAGCTCTCGGCCGACCGCAGGGAACCCGACGTCCATACGCCGATGAGGACGACACGCTCCAGCCGCAGCTGCCGGTACTCGACCTCGGTGACGTCGTCGAGCTCGGTGGCGAGACCGGGAACCCGCCGCAACGCGGCGCGATCCTCCAGGTCGAAACCGTCCCCAGAATCGTCGAAGAAGTTCGGCAGGTAAGACGGATCGGCGCCAGTCAGCTTGATGAGGGATCTGTCGAGAGTGGACGCATCGAAGGCGTCAGCAGGAAGTGTCATACCATCCGTTCTCAACGCGGCCCGTTACCGCACCATTCCGCGATCATTCCGTGCCGCTTGCTCCGGCCGGGCCCCACGACCCGGTGGCCCGAGGAGGATCCGCCGGTCCGGAAGACCCTGCCACGCTCGTGGCGCGTCTCCCCCCTCGTTTCCCGGCGAATCCCGTCGCCAACCAGGGTCCCACGCCACCACGTCGATCGCGAACCGTTTTGCCGCTCCGCCGGCGTAGCGTCTGCGCCGTGTACCACGAGTACCACGAGAGACGGGCCCGCCGCCTCGCCGCGACGATCTGGGACAGCTCGGGCCGCCCGACTCCCCCGGACACCACGCGGACGACGGCGGACCGGCGTCCGGACAGCACCGGGCCCTCGGAGGGCACCGGGCACACAGGCGGCACCGGGCACACAGACTTGGTGTGCAGCCGGCGGGTGTTGCCGGACGGATGCATGGACATCATCTGGAGTTCCGACGCCAATCTGATCGTCGCGGGGCCGGACACGGCGGCGAAGCTGGTGCGCTGGGCACCAGGCGTGCGGCACGTCGGGCTCCGCTTCGACTCGGGCTCTGGACCATCCCACCTCGGAGTGGCCGCGGACGAACTGCGCGACCAACGCATCCCGCTCGCCGACCTGTGGGGCGACGGACCGGCGCAGCGACTCGCCGAGCGGCTCGCCATGGCCGCTGATCCCCTGGTCGCATTCGAGTCGTCGATCGCCGCCCGGCCCGTTCACCCGGCGCTCGTGGACCGGTTGGTTCCCGCCGTTCTGGCGGGTGCCCGCGCCCGGGCGCCCGTGGACGACCTCGCGCGCATAGTCGGGCTGAGCGAACGCCAGCTGCTGCGTCGCTGCCGGCGCGTCTTCGGATATGGCCCGAAGACGCTCGCCAGGATCCTCCGGATGCAGGACGCCCTGCACGCGGCGCGGGCCGGCATCCCGTTCGCGGTCGTGGCGGCCGAGGCCGGCTACGCCGACCAGGCGCACCTCGCCCGGGAGGTACGCGCGCTCGCCGGAGTTCCGCCGACCCGTCTCATCCGAACTGCCAACGTTCAGGACGAACTGGACGTCTCGGTAGCGGATGTCGCGGATATCGCGGCCACTACGGGCAGTGGGGCGTAGAGGTCGACGTGGTTGCCGTCTGGATCGAGCACGACCGCGTACCGCTGGCCCCAGAAGGCGTCCCAGGGCGGAAGGTGGCCGGCGTGACCGGCGCCGACGAGGTCGGCGTAGACCTCGTCGACCTCGTCCGGCGTGTCGCAGGCGAAGGCCAGCCCGACCCGCGGCGAGCCGGTACCCGCCGACCAGTGCGGATCAAAGGATCGGATGGTCGCCTCGCTGTCGAACGCGAGGCGTAGACCGCCGGGCAGCTGCACCTCGACGTGCGGCTGGGCGTCGGCCCCGGCGGGCAGGTCGAGGCCGAGCCGGCGGTAGAACGCCAGGGACCGGGCCATATCAGCGACGATCACACCGGTCAGGGTGAACGATGGTGGCATGAGGGCACCGTAGGGCCGGCAGGCGGGCCGGGTCTTGTAGGAAACGGACACCTCACCCGACCGGGTCGTGGACCTCCGCACGGCGCAGCACGCCGTCGAAGACCAGCTCGGCGGGCCCTCGCAACAGCACGGTCTCCGGCTGCCAGATCACGACCAGGCCGCCGCCGGGCACATCCACCTCGACCTCGACCGGCGCACCCCCCGGCCGAGCACCTCGCCGGGCCGCCCAGGCCACCGCGACCGCGCAGGCACCGGTGCCGCAGGACGCGGTCTCCCCGACCCCACGTTCGAACACCCGCATCGCCACCCCACCCGGCCGGGCGACGACGATCTCCACGTTCACCCCGTCCGGGAAGTCGACCGGGGAGAACGACGGTGGTCGGGTCAGGTCGAGCCGACGCAGCCCGGCGACGTCCAGGTCGTCGGCGAAGCAGACCGCGTGCGGATTACCCATCGAGACCGCGGTCGCGGTGAAGGCACGATCGGCGACGGTGACCGGGGCCCCGGGTCCGTCGATGATCCGCGGCGGTCCCATGTCGACCGTGACGTCACCGTCCACCGCGACCTCGACGAGCCGCAGCCCGGCGCGGGTCGCGACGTGGAACCGTCCCGGCTGGGCGTATCCGGCGTCGACGAGGTAGCGGGCGAACACCCGGGCGCCGTTGCCGCACATCTCGGCAATCGAACCGTCAGCATTGCGGTAGTCCATGAACCAGCGCGCCCGGCCGGCCAGACCGGCCGCCTCGGGAACCGCGGCGCAGAGCACCACCCGCAGCACCCCGTCGCCCCCGATGCCGGTCCGCCGGTCGCACAGCGCGCGCACCAGGCCCGCGGTGAGGTCGAGGTCCCCGTCGGGATCCGGCAGGAGGACGAAGTCGTTGCCCGTCCCGTGGCCCTTGACGAATCGCAACCCCAGCTCGTCCCGCACGTCGCCGATCGTACGGGGGACGCCGCTCGGCACCTGACGACCGGGCTCCCGCGGCGGCGTCAGCCGGCGGCGGCCCGCGCCCACTCCCGCATCCGGTCGTCGGAATGCGACGGCTTGTACCAGCGGTCGGGCCGGCCGCGCCCGAGGGCGATCATCCGAGCGTCCTCCACCGGCACCGGCGGACAGAACACCGGTCCGATGGCGCGATCGCAGCCAAGATCCACCACCCGGGACGCCAGGCGCGCGGTGTCGACATCGTCGGCGACGACGGGCAGGCCGCGCTGGTGGGCGAGCCGGACGATGGCCGCGAGCACGGCCTCACCCTCGAGGTCCTTCATGGTCGCCCGCAGGAACAGGCCGTCGATCTTGACGAGGTTCAGCGGCAACTGGTCGAGCACGGCCAGCGAGCCCAGCCACGTGCCGAAGGACCCGACCGCGATCGCCACCCCGAGAGCACGCAGCCGGGTCAGCAACCGGGGCACCATCGGCGCGGCGAGCCCGAGGGTCTGCTCGCTGAACTCGAGGCCGATCGCCCCGGCCGGCAGCACCCGGCCCGAGACGAGCCGGTCGACCTCGGCCGCGAAGGCGAGGCTGGCAAGCTGGCGGCCATCGATGTTCACCCACAACCGGGGCGGGCGGATCGGCGTCCCGACCGCCATCCGATGCCAGGTGCGCGCCTCGGTCACGGCCATCCGCAGCACCCACTGGTCCACCTGATGGACGAGGCCCGCGGCCACGGCGATCGGCATGAAATCCGCCGGGCCCAGCACCCCGCGTTCCGGGTGCAGCCACCGCGGATGGGCTTCCATCCCCGGCACCGACCCGTTGCGCAGGTCGACCTCCGGTTGGAAGTGCAGCCGCAGCGAACCATCATCGAAGGCGGCGTAGAGCGCGGGGACGAGAGTCAGGTCGGGTGGGGTACCAGCATCAGCGGTGGGCGCGGTCACATCGATCTCTCCAGACGCCGTGCGGGACCGGCCGCCGCGCACCGGCCACCGGCGACGCCACGCATTGGCGGCGGCCCGATCGACCCCGACCCGGTCGGCCGATCACCCGTCAGAGCGAACCCACCAGCCGTCGCACCTGGGTGACATCTGGTTTGTCCAACCAGGCTATCCGGTTATCCCGCCGGAACCAGGACCTTTGTCGACGGGCAAAGCGCCGCGTCGCCGTAATTGTGGCGAGCTTGGCCTGTTCAGCGGAGTCCATTGCGCCGTCGAACCAGGCCAGAACCTGGGCATAGCCCAGTGCGCGAGACGCGGTTCGGCCTTCCCGCAGGCCGCATTCCACCAACCTTCGCACTTCGTCAGGAAAACCAGCACCCCACATTTTCTCCACCCGGTCCGTGATCCGTTGGTCGAGATCGGGGCGATCCACGCCGATCTGCACGACCTCATAGACCGAGCGGTGCTCCGGCAGGGTGGCCGTGAAGGTTCCGGTGAGCTCGACGACCTCCAGGGCACGCACAATCCGCCGGCCGTTGCTGGGCAGGATCGCCGCGGCGGCCTGCGGTGCCAGCGCGGCCAGCCGGTCGTGCAGCGCCGGGGCGCCGACGCGGGCCAGTTCCTCCTCCCACCGCGCCCGGACGCCCGGATCGGTCCCCGGGAAGGTCAGATTGTCGAGAACCGCGCGGACGTAGAGCCCGGAACCGCCGACCAGCACCGGAATGCGCCCGGCGGCGAGCAGATCGTCGATTACCCGGCGGGCGTCCACCTGGAAGCTCGCGACGTCCGCGGGACGCGTCACGTCCCACAGGTCGAGCAGATGGTGGGGCACCCCGCGACGCTCCGCCTCGGGAACCTTGGCGGTACCGATGTCCATCCCGCGGTAGAGCTGCATCGAGTCCGCGTTCACCACCTCGCCGCCGAGGGCGAGCGCGATCTCGATGCCGAGGTCGCTCTTCCCGCCAGCGGTCGGCCCCACGACCGCCACCACCGGCCCCCGGCGCGGTTCCTCCTGCCTGTTCATCCTCGCTCGGCAACATCCCGTGTCCAGAGGGCAACCAGATAGCCGACACCGTACGGCGCGTCGTCATACCGGAGGTCACTGTTCCATGCCCCCGGGCCCAGGGACCCCGGGCCCGGGCCGTCCCGGGTCGCGGCGAGCAGGGCGCCGGCCAGGACCTGCCAGGACGCCCGGCCCGCGGCGAGCAGCTCCCGGGCCAACCCCGGGTCCAGGGCGAGCAGGCCGGCTGGATCCCCCGCGGCCAGCGCCGCGGCGGCGGTCGCGTCGAACGCCGCGGCCCGTGGATCCAACCCGCCGGGAGCCTTCAGCGTGCGACAGGCCGAGCCGTCGCCCATCACGAGCAGTGCGAGGCGTTCCTGCGGAGCGGAGCCCGCGACCAGCCGCGATCCGAGTGCGACGGCCCCGTCCGGAGAGATCTCCGCGGGCACCCCGACGGCGGTGCGGGCGCCGGGCCAACCGACGGCGCCCAGCAGCCAGGCGCCGATCGTGATCGACAACGGTAGAGGGGGCGACGGTAGGACGGGCGACGACGGGACAGACGGCGACTCGGGGGCCAGCGCGGTCGGGCCGAGGTCCACCCGGAGATCCACGCCGAAGCCGGCCAGCGACCCGAACGCGGCGGGGCCGTAGGACACCTCGGTCGCCGCGTCACCCACCACCACGATCGTGTCCGGCTTGGTGGCACACAGCAGGCGCACCGCGTCCACCGCGACGGCCCGTGCCTCGATCGGCTCACCACAGCCGACCTCGGGAACCAGCAACGGAGGATGAGGACAGACCGCGGCGGCGACGAGGGTCATCGACGTACCGGAGTACAGCAGGCGTCCGCGCCGGCCGACGCCGTGCCAGCAGACGCCAGGCCGACGGGACCGGGCGAGGACGGCCGCAGGGACGGGATGCCCAGGGTGACGATCGGCCGTCCGCCTGCCGGCTGCTGCGCGGCGGCCGCACCGCCACCGTCACGCCCGAGCGCCCACGCGTCCCCCGCACGGGTCGCCCGGTGGGACCGCAGGGGGCCGTCGGCGGTGAGGTGGTGGGGTGCCGCCCGCGTCACCACCGTCTCGACGACGTCGCCCGGGCGCACCGTAGGCGCGACCGCGGCGCCGCCCGCCCTCGAGCCCGAGCCGGTGGGCGAGCTCGCGGCCTCGTCCGCGCGGAAGTGCACGAGCCGTCCGTCCCGGGCCCGGCCGGACATCCGGCCGGTGGCGCCGTCCTTGCGCCCCTCTCCCTCCGAGACCAGCACCTCGACCCGCCGGCCGACCAGGGCCCGGTTCTCCGCCCAGGAGATCTCGTCCTGCAGGGCCACCAGCCGGGTATACCGGTCGGCTACAGTCGCCCGGTCCACCTGGGCGTCCATGGTCGCTGCCGGGGTGCCCGGGCGAGGCGAGTACTGGAAGGTGAAGGCGCCGGAGAACCGGGCCGCCCGCACCACGTCGAGGGTGTCGGCGAAGTCCGCCTCGGTCTCGCCGGGGAAGCCCACGATGATGTCGGTGGTGATGGCCGCGTCGGGCATGACTGCCCGCACCCGCTCGACAATGCCGAGGAACCGGTCCCGACGGTACGAGCGGCGCATGCGGCGCAGCACGGTGTCCGACCCGGACTGCAACGGCATGTGCAGCTGGTGGCACACGTTCAAGGTGGTCGCCATGGCCTCGATGACGTCATCGGTGAAGTCGCGCGGATGCGGTGAGGTGAAGCGGACACGTTCGAGACCGTCGACGCGACCGCAGGCGGCCAGCAGCTTCGCGAAGGCACCGGGATCTCCCAGGGAGCGCCCGTAGGAGTTGACGTTCTGCCCCAGCAGCGTGATCTCCAGGGCGCCCTCCGCGACCAGGGCCTCGACCTCGGCGAGCACGTCGCCCGGCCGGCGGTCACGCTCGCGGCCACGCAGGCTGGGGACGATGCAGAAGGTGCAGGTGTTGTCGCATCCCACGCTGATGCTGACCCAGGCCGAGTGATGGCTGGCCCGCCGGGTCGGCAGAGAGCTCGGGAAGACCTCCAGGGCCTCGGCGATCTCGACCTGGGCCGCCGCGTTGTGCCGCGCGCGCTCCAGCAGCACGGGCAATCGGTGCAGGTTGTGCGTGCCGAAAACCACGTCAACCCAGGGTGCCCGGTCAAGGATCGCGGCCCGGTCCTTCTGGGCGAGGCAGCCCCCGACCGCGATCTGCATGCCCGGATGGCCCTTCTTCACCGGGACGAGCTGGCCGAGATTGCCGTACAGGCGGTTGTCGGCGTTCTCCCGCACCGCGCAGGTGTTGAACACGACTACATCCGCCTCGCCGCCGGGATCGACCGGGGAGTAGCCGGCGGATTCCAGCAGCCCACAGAGCCGTTCGGAGTCGTGGACGTTCATCTGGCACCCGAACGTGCGGACCTCGTAGCTGCGGCCGTTCACCCGACCAGCCTACGGCGCCTGCACCCGGCCGGGTCTGGGGTCGGGTGCGGGGGCGGGTCTGGGTTGGTCTGGGTTGGGTCCGGCGGGGACGGGATCGCGTCGCGGACCGCCTCGCCGGCGGGACCGGGACCCTCCCCGTCGGGAGCTGGGGCGACCCATCCTGGTCTGGAGGCCGCCCAAGATATCAGGCAACACCCCGCTCGATATATTTGCATAG
>NZ_CDWTMG010000022.1:0-4550 GCF_977945845.1 Frankia sp. CcMO1 | reverse complement strand
CCCGTGGAGGGTTCGAAACGCGCAAGTTATTTCATTTCGACTCCATAGCTGCAGGGATACTATTCTCGAATGTTCCCGCCAGTGCGCCGAAATCCGCGCGAGACGACCGCCCCAGCTGTCGGCCCCACGACCGATCCGCGCGCCTGGCCGTTCCATCATGAGGCCGCCGGGACGCTCGGCCCAACACCACACCGTCATTGTGCCGGGAGGTCGACATGCCTTTGGTGACCCTGGAAGGCGTCGGGAAGTCGTTCGGCGACAACCGGGTCCTAGCCGACGTCGACCTGTCCGTCGAGGCGGGCGAGGTCGTCATCATCATCGGGCCCTCGGGGTCGGGGAAGTCGACCCTGTGCCGCTGCATCAACCAATTGGAAACGATCGACGAGGGCCGGATCCTCTTCGAGGGCCGTCCCCTGCCCACGGAGAGCCATGAGCTCGCCCGGATGCGGTCACGGGTCGGAATGGTATTCCAATCGTTCAACCTCTTCGCGCACAAGACGGTGCTCGAGAACGTCACCCTGGGACCGGTCAAGGTCCTGGGGCACAACCGCCTGCAGGCCCGCGCCCGGGCCCAGGAACTACTGGAACGCGTGGGGATCGCCGACAAGGCGGACCGGTTGCCCCGCCAGCTCTCCGGCGGCCAGCAGCAGCGCGCCGCCATCGCCAGGGCGCTGGCGATGGATCCCGTGCTCATGCTCTTCGACGAACCGACCTCGGCGCTCGACCCAGAGATGATCTCCGAGGTGCTGGACGTGATGAGGTCGCTGGCCACCAGCGGCATGACCATGATCGTCGTCACCCACGAAATGGGATTCGCGCGTTCCGCCGCGGACCGGGTGGCCTTCATGGCGGACGGCCGCATTCTCGAGATCGCCCCGCCGGAGAGTTTCTTCGCCGCGCCGCGGACCGAACGCGCCCGGGACTTCCTGGCCCGGGTCCTGCAGCACTGACCTCCACCGACCCGGCCCAACCGGGCCCGACCCGGTCGCACCCGCCGCCCGCCGCGCCGCCGGCACCCGGAGGCACACCAGAGGCACGTACCACCGGAGGGACGCAGTTCCTCAGGGGGACACACACCACCCGACGCCAGATCACCTGCTCCGGACCCGCGGTCCGGACCACTGCGAGAGGATCGGTCATGCGTACATCGTTCAGCCGGACGCGGCGCCCCGCCGCCGGGCATCTCAACGGGAGCTCAGGCGGGTTGTCACGCGGACGCAGCCGCCACAGGCGCGGCAGCGCGCTCCTCGCCGGCGTGACGCTGCTCGCCGCCCTCGGGCTGAGTGCCTGTGGGAGCGGCGGCGACGACGCCTCGGCACCCACCGCCTCGGTGACCTTCACCGCCGGCACCACCATGGCCCGGCTGCACGACGCTGGAAAGATCATCATCGGGACGAAGTTCGACCAGAACCTGTTCGGGCTGAAGAACCTCAGCGGCCAGCCCGAGGGCTTCGACGTCGAGATCTCGAAGATCGTCACGGATGCCCTGGGCATCCCACGCGACAAGGTCTCCTACGTGGAGACCGTGTCGGCCAACCGTGAACCCTTCATCCAGCAGGGTCGGGTCGACCTCGTGGTGGCCACCTACACAATCAACGACAAACGGAAGAAGGTCGTCGACTTCGCGGGGCCGTACTACGTCTCCGGCCAGTCCATCATGGTCGCGAAGAACAACACCGACATCACCGGCAAGGACACCCTTGCCGGCAAGAAGGTGTGCTCGGTCAGCGGATCCACGCCGGCCGAGAACATCCGCCGGGTGGCGCCCACCGCCCAGCTCGTGCTGTTCGATGTGTACAGCAAGTGCGCCGACGCGTTGAAGAACGGTCAGGTCGACGCGGTCACCACGGACAAGGGCATCCTGCTGGGTCTCGTCGACAAGGACCCCGACGCCTTCAAGGTGGTGGGTGACACCTTCACGAAGGAGCCCTACGGCATCGGCCTCAAGAAGGGTGACGACGCGTTCCGGAACTTCATCAACGACACGCTCGAGGCCGCTTACAAGGACGGGCGCTGGGAGAAGGCGTACACCTCGACCCTCGGCAAGGTGGAGCCGACCGTGCCCACTCCCCCGGCTGCCGACCGATACACGTCCTGATCCGCCAATCATCGCTCGGGGCACGACCGGTCGGCCTCACCCGGGCCGACCGGTCGTCCACCCGCCACCGCCTGAGGGAGGACAGCGATCGACGCCGTCATCGATAACCTCGGCATCTTCGCCGAGGGCTTCCGCCGGACGGTCGGGCTAAGCCTGTTCGCGTCCGTGGCGGCGCTGATCCTCGGTACCGTCCTCGCAGCGATGCGGGTCTCCCCCGTGCCCCCGCTGCGCTGGACCGGCACCGCCTACGTGCAGACGGTCCGCAACACCCCGCTGACCGTCGTGTTCTTCTTCGTGGTGTTCGTCCTGCCGCAGCTGGACATCGTCTTCTCATATTTCACGTTCGCGGTGGTCGCGCTCTCGATTTATCACGCCGCGCTGGTCTGCGAGGCGGTGCGTTCCGGGATCAATGGGGTTGACCTCGGTCAGGCCGAAGCGGCTCGTGCGTTGGGCCTGACCTTCTCCCAGACGCTGCGAATGATCATCCTTCCGCAGGCATTCCGCAACGTGCTGCAACCGCTGGGCAGCGTGGTGAGCGCGCTGATCCGCAACACCTCGATCGCCGCGGCGTTCGGCGTCGAGGAGCTGACCGGCATGGTCCAACGGCTCACGACCGTCAATCCGGATGCGGTGATCGTCGTGCTGCTCGGCGGTGTGGTGGCATACCTGATCCTCACCGCGGTGCTGGCAGCCGGGCTGTCCCTGGCCGAACGACGGGTGGCGAGGGCGCGATGAGCACCGAGATCATCCTGGCCGATCCACCGGGTCCGCGTGGTCGGCGTCGCATCCTGATCGCGCGTGTGGTGGCCGCCGCTGTCCTCGTCGGGCTGGTCACGCTGGCGGTGCTCCGCCTCGCCGACTCCGGCCAGCTCGACGGCAATCGCTGGAGTGTCTTCGTCGATCAACCGGCGCTGCGCACCCTGCTGTGGAACGGGCTGCTCGACACGTTGCGCGCCGCGCTGACCGCGATGCTGTTCGCCTCGGCGGTGGGGACCCTGCTCGCCCTGGCCCGGCTGTCCCAGCGCCGGGCGGTGCGCATCCCGGCCACGCTGCTGGTGGAGCTGTTCCGCAGCCTGCCTGTCCTGATGCTCATCCTGTTCGCCTACCTCGGTCTGCCGGCGCTCGGCTGGCGGCTCTCGGCGTTCTGGGCCCTGGTCATCGGGCTGACCGCCTACAACGGGGCGGTGCTCAGCGAGATCTTCCGCGCCGGGATCCAGTCGGTCGACCGGGGGCAGACGGAGGCCGCGGCGGCGGTCGGGCTGCGGCCGGTCCAGATCTTCCGCCTCATCCAGTTTCCCCAGGCGGTCCGGCGGATGAGCCCGACGCTGGTGAGCCAGCTGGTGACGTTGCTCAAGGACACCTCACTGGGCTACGTCATCGCCTACAGCGAGCTGCTGCGATCGGGACGCAGTGCGGTCGAGTACCTGGGCAGCAGGTACGCCCTGCCCATCTACACCGTCATGGCGGTGATGTACATCGTCACCAACGGGCTGCTGTCGCTGTTGGCCCGATGGCTGGACCGTCGCCAGGACCGCCGCCTCGGCGGCCGCATCCCGGCTCAGCGGGCGGTGCCCACCGCACGGGTCTCGCGCACGACGGTCACCCGGATCTGACCCGGATAGGTGAGCTCCTCCTCGATCTGCCTGGCGACGTCCCGGGCGAGCAGATGGGCGGCGAGATCGTCGACCTCCTCGGGCACGACCATGACACGCACCTCCCGGCCGGCCTGCATGGCGAACACCTTGTCGACACCCGGACGGTCACCGGCGATCTGCTCGATGCGCTCGAGCCGTTTCACATACGACTCCAGGCTGTCGCGGCAGGCGCCAGGCCGGCCACCGGAGATCTGGTCAGCGGCCTGGGTCAGCACCGCGCAGATCGAGCGGGGTGCGACCTCGTTGTGATGGGCCTCGATCGCGTGCACGACCTCCTCGTCCTCACCGTAGCGACGGGCCACCTCCGCCCCGATCAACGCATGAGAGCCCTCGATCTCGTGGGTAAGAGCCTTGCCGAGGTCGTGCAGCAGAGCCGCTCGTTTCGCAAGTGGAAGCGGCATGCGCAGCTCGGCGGCCATGATTCCGGCGAGGTGGGCGCTTTCGATCAGGTGCGCGAGCACGTTCTGGCCGTAGCTGGTTCGGTAACGCAACTGGCCCAGCAGATTGACCAGCTCGGGGTGCATCTCGGAAATGCCGGTCTCGAGCAGGGCGTCCTCGCCCGCCCGCACGCACCGCTCGGTCACCTCGAGCTGGGCGCGGGCGTGCTCCTCCTCGATGCGGTGCGGATGGATCCGGCCGTCGGACACCAGAGCCGCCAGCGTGATGCGACCGACCTCGCGACGCACCGGATCGAAGCAGCTCAGCAGCACCGCCTCGGGCGTGTCGTCGATGAGCACGTTGACCCCGGTGACGGACTCGAAAGCCCGGATGTTGCGTCCCTCCCGCCCGATGATGGC
>NZ_CDWTMG010000021.1:0-41544 GCF_977945845.1 Frankia sp. CcMO1 | reverse complement strand
TTTACGATCGAGGTTCCCCTGTCCCGGCCGACGGGCCTCAGGGGACGTAATGAAGTAACAAATACGCGATCGAGAGCATCATCGCAGGTCACAGGCCTGTGGAGGGTTCGAAACGCGCAAGTTATTTCATTTCGACTCCTCATCGCTGCGCCGGGGAGCAGGCGAAACCTCCGGGCCCGCGGACAGGCTCTACATCCGCCGCCGGCACGCCAATTGCGACCTGGCGCAATCACATCATGAAGCCACTCGACTACACCTCCCCGGACTTCGGCGGGGCGCCACCCGGACCTACCCTTTTCGGATGACGCCGGAACCGGCGTTCACGGGTTCACCGAACGGCATCCGCCGAGACGCACGACACCGCTTCCGTGCGGTCGAGGTCACCGCCTCCAACAGCGAGCGTTATATTCTGCTTGCTGCAGGTGACAACAGCGACGGTCTTCTACGGCGTCAGGGTCGGGCGGAGTCAACGGTGTCAGACGAACTGGCGGACGGTTCCGGAGTCGGTGACGTACCGGGGCCTGCGTCGATCACCGGAACCATCCGGGTGTTCCTTCTCGACGACCACGAGGTAGTGCGTCGCGGGCTGCGGGATCTCCTCACCGACGAACCCGATGTAGAGGTGGTCGGGGAGGCCGGGCGGGCCGATGAGGCGGTAGCCCGGATCCTGGCCCTCCAGCCCCACGTCGCGGTGCTGGACGCACGCCTGGAGGACGGCAGCGGTATCGAGGTCTGCCGGCAGGTCCGGTCGAGCGATCCACGGATCGCCTGCCTCATCCTGACCTCGTTCGACGACGAGGAGGCGCTCTTCACAGCGATCATGGCGGGCGCGGCCGGCTACGTTCTCAAGCAGATCCGGGGAACCGCCCTCGTAGACGCGGTGCGCCAGGTGGCGGCGGGCAAGTCCCTGCTCGATCCCGCGGTGACGCCCCGGGTCCTGGTGCGGCTGCGGGAGGGACCAGCCGAGGACGAACGGCTTTCCGGGCTCACCGACCAGGAGCGGCGCATCCTCCGGCTGATCGCGGAGGGGCTCACCAACCGCCAGATCGCCAGCCGGATGTTCCTCGCCGAAAAGACCGTGAAGAACTACGTCTCCAGCTTGCTGTCCAAGCTCGGGCTGGAGAGCCGGACCCAGGCCGCGGTGTTCGCCACCAGGCTGAATCCCTGAATCCCTGAACCCCTGAGGCTCTTGAGGCCCGGGGTTCCCCGCAACCCCGCCGTACCCGCTAACCGAGGACGCTCCATCCCTCGCCGGAGTGCACGCGAAGCTCGGGCAACGGCGCGATCACCGGGACCTGCCAGGTCATGGTGGTGCCGACGCCGCCCGCTCCCGGGCCGAACTCCATCCGGCCGCCGAGGTCGAGCGCACGGTGCCGCAGGTTGGCCAGCCCGCTGCTGCGCGAGGCCTTGCCGGGGCCGCGGCCGTCGTCGCGCACCTCGACCAGGATGTCGGCGTCGGTGACCCGCAGCAACACGTGGATCCGGGAGGCCCGCGCGTGGCGGGCGATGTTGGACAACGCCTCGCGCAGCGCCGCGAGCATGTGCGGGCGGATGGCCGCGGGGACCCCGCGGTCGATCGGTCCGTCCAGCCGGACCGTCGGGGTGATCCCCAGGGCCCGTTCGGCCTGGGCGATGACCGCTTGAATCTCGGCGCGCAGATCGGTCTCCTCAGCAGCGTTGGAGGTCAACGAAAAGATCGTCTGACGGATGTCGGAGATGGTCTGGTCGAGCTCGCCGGCGGCGGCGTCCAGCCGCCCGGCCGCCCGGCTGTCCACGACCCGGGCAAGGCTCTGCAGGTGCAGACCGGTGGCGAACAACCGCTGGATCACGACGTCGTGCAGGTCCCGAGCGATGCGGTCTCGTTCCTCGAAGACGGCCAGACGCTCCCGGTCGCGGTGCACCCGGGCCAGTTCGAGGGTGAGCGCGGCCTGCCCGGCGAAAGCCGCGGCCATCTCCAGGTCCAGACCGCCGAAGGAGGCCGAACGCTCACCCGAGCCGAGGACGAGGATGCCCAGCGCCCGGCCACCCGCCATCAGCGGCACCACCATGCCGACCTTCACCGGGAGGTCGGGATGGTCCGCGCCGAACAGCGGACCGCCCGGGGAGTCGGCGGGCACGAGCACGGCCCGGCCGGTGCGCATGGCCTCGTTCAGGCGGCGGTTGTCGGCGAAGACCCGGCCTCGCAGGTCGTCGTCCCCCTCCCCGGCGACAACCCCGACGACCAGGCCGGCCTCGTCGGGGACGAGGATCGCGGCGAGCCGGGCCGCGGTCGCCTGACGAGCCCGCCGGGCCACCAGGTCGAGCGCCTTCTCGGGCTCCGCGACCGACAGCAGCGCGGTCGTGATCTCCGCACTGGCCGAGAGCCAGGCCTGCCGGCGCCTGGTCTCCTCGTACAGCCGCGCGTTCTCGATCGCGAAACCGACCGCGGCCGCCAACGCGCACGCCAGATCCTCGTCCTCCTGGGTGAACTCGCCGCCACCGCGCTTCGCGCCGAGGAACAGCGTTCCGAACGCCGCGCCCCGCACCATGATCGGGACGTTGAGGAAGGTGTCGAACCGCGGGTGCCCGCCGGGAAACCCGATCGCAACGGGATGACGGGCGACGTCGGCCACCCGCAACGGCCGAGGGTGGCGCAGGCTCTCCCCGATCAGGCCGCGCCCCTCAGGAAGTCTGCCGATCATGGTGGGCACCTCGTCGGGGAAGCCCACATGGATGAGCTCCGAGATCTCCCCGTCGTCGCCGATCACCCCGAGGGCGCCGTACTTGGCCCCCACGAGCTGGCAGGCGGCCTGCGCGATCCGGCGCAGGGTGACCGGCAGGCTCAGTTCCCGGGCCACGTCGACGACCGCGTCGAGCAGGCCACGCATCCGGGTCTGCACGGACGCCACTTCGTTCACCTGCTCGGAAAGCTGGATCAGAAGCTGTTCGAGCCGCGCACGATCGACATCGGGGACGGGTCCGCTCATCGGCGCGGGCCCTGGTCTAGGCCCTGGTCCAGGGCAATGACCGAACCTTCGTCCGGGTATCGACGGAATTCGACGAAAACCACCGCGCGTGGCACCTCATTTCCGGTCCCTCTCTCCAGCAGGGTGACGTGCGGGCGCCTGCCCAGGCGGAAGGATTGCCTGCCATGCACGATATCCGGCAAACACCGACTCCGCGGAGCAGCAGGCGGAACACCATAACGAGCACCAGCCGAGTCTCGGAGGGCCACAACGCGCCGGGCTACCTCCAACGTAGAGTGTCGTTCATGGCAATGCCCCACCTCTTCCTGCACCGCGACCGAGTGACGGACCTGGGCCGGGTCGTCAGCGCGGCGTGTACCGGGCGGGCCTGAGCCAGCGTCATCCTCCCGCGGCGCCGTCGGCGGCGGCTCGTCGTCTGCCGTCCCTAATCGGTTGATCGGCTGGTCCAGCTGGCAGTTCTGTCGCCCCGCCCCGACGGTCCGTCGGCCTCGCGACGCCACGCTCAGCCCGTTCGCACCGTGATCTCCACCGCTCTGCGCCGTCGCACTCCGTGCCTGCGCCACGGCGGGCCACCGCCGGCAGGACATCACCATCGTGCTCATTCGATGCGGTGACCCGGCGCATCAGTCTCGCGCGCGGCACCGCTTCTCCCCGCCCGGCCGTGTCCGGCGGTGTGCCGGCGAACGTACCCGCGTCCCGGCATCACCCGCGTCCCAGCATTACCCGCGTCTTGGGAGTGACTCGTGCCCCTCCTCCACCCGGTCCTCATCGCCGACCCCACCCGCATCGCCGACCCCTTCGTGCCGACCTCGTGCCTGAGCGATGAGCCGGGCCTCATCGACCTGGCGACCCTGTGCGAACTGACCGCCGCGGTCTCGGCGACGCCCGAGGTCTGGCGTCCCGTCATCCGTCACCGTCCCGACCGCCGGTGGTACACCCGGCTGCTGCTCTCCGCGACCGTGGAGGTGTGGCTGATCGGCTGGTACCCGGGGCAGCAGACGGAGGTACACAATCATGGCGGCGCGCTGGGTGCGCTGACGGTCGCTGAGGGTTTCGTGGAGGAGGACCAGTACGACCGAAGCTGGACCAGCTCCCAGGTGCACCGGCACGGGACCGGGGCCGTGGTCGGCTTCGATGCGACCCACGTCCACCGGGTCGCCAACCGCGGCCGGCAGGTCGCGACGACGATCCACGCCTACTCCCCACCGGAACTGTCGATGCGGTTCGCGCCGACGCCGGCCGATGGCGGCCGTACGGAGGATCCGCGTGCCGTCGAGATCCCGCCTGCGGCCGCGGCAGCCGCGACGGACCTGGGCCCGGCCGTCACCATCGGCGCGGCCACCGCGATAATCGAGGCGGGCAGGGGCGACCGCAGGGCTCCGACCCCCGCGGTGGCCGGGAGCGGCGCATGACGGCAACCGAGCACGCCACGGCCACACCACCGAGCCGGATCGACGCGATGCTCGCGGCGGCCCGGTCCCGGCTGCACCGACTCGAACCGGCGCAGGCCGCGCGTGCCCTGGCCGAGAACGGCGACGCGGTGCTGGTCGACATCCGACCCGCGGCGCAGCGCGCCGCGGAGGGGGAGATCCCCGGCGCCGTCATCGTGGAGCGCAACGTCCTCGAATGGCGGTTCGACCCCACCAGCGACGCGTGCCTGCCGCTGGCGACGGGGGACGACCTGCAGGTCATCGTGATCTGCTCAGAGGGTTACACCTCCAGCCTCGCAGCCGACTCGTTGCAACAGCTCGGCCTGCGGCGCGCCACCGACGTGATCGGCGGATTCCACGGCTGGGCGGCGACCGGGCTCCCCACCCGCCCGGCCCGCTGACCGACGCGACCCGACGCGATGCGACCCGCCGGCCCGGTCGAGGCCCCGACCGACTTCGACCGGGCCGGCGGGTTTACCCGGGGGATCCACCGGGGGTCCGCCCAGGGAGTCTCGGTCGTGCCGGCCACGTCATCGCCGCCCCTGCACCCGCAGAGGTCAGGGGCGCATGCAGCAGCAAAAACATCGGATGTGGTTCTGCGCACATTTCTCTACCGAAATCATCCCCCGAGAACCGGGGTAAGCGGACCTTCGCGGGATCGTCACCCGTACGCAATCGAACCCGGGTACCACTCCAACCTTGATCACCAAGGCCCCGCCGGCACCCCTCCCGGGCCGCGCCGGCCAGCCGAAAGTGATCTTCATGCACGCTGTTTCCGCTGTCCAGTAGCGATTCCCCGCCCATCCGGCGGTACCCGGCGAGCCCGATCCCGGTCGCCGCGGCGACCGAGCCCGACCGACGGCAACACCGATCCCGACCGACAGCAGTCATCTCGGAACGCGCACGGTGCGTGACCATCCACCTCGGCACACGCCGGTACGGAGCCCCGGACGTCCGCGTTCCGGAACCCTTGCTATCCGGTCGAGAGACGTCTACGTTCCTCGGTTAACGAGACGAGACGGGATCGTTTCCGAGCGGAGCTCCGCCCACGGTATGCCAACCGAAAGGCAGCGTTGACGGATTCCACCCGGAACGCCCGAGGGCTTCTCGGCTCGACCAGGTTGACCTGCCTGTCTGGGGTGTATGCAACACCGGATTCGGCGGTCTGGAAAAGCATGTGTCCGCCTTTGCAACGTCAGCAGGAGACGGTATGCCCAGTCAGCCCAGCGTGCTACCCGCTCGAAGCTTCGCCACGCTTAGCTCTCTGTCCCCCGCGTGTCACCACGTGTCCGGCGGTGCACGATGAGCGCCGGTGTCCCGGTTCTTCCCGGCCGTGATCTGCCGCCACAGCCGTTCGGAGCTGGTTGGCCCGCCTACTGGCGCCAGGACGCGGCCTGCCGGGACGGCGACCCGGACGCCTTCTTCCCGCCGGACGGCCGCAACACGAAAGCCCGGGCCGCGGCCGAGACGCGGGCCCGCAAGATCTGCTCCGACTGCCCGGTGCAGCGCCCGTGCCTGGCCACCGCGATCTTCTGCCAGGAAGAGCACGGGATGTGGGGCGGCCTGACCTCGGACGAGCGGGCTTCCGTCGTCCCCCGTGGACGGCTGAGCGCGGACGACGCCCTAGTCTTCGCCGACCGGCTGCTGCTGTCCGTGTCGGTCGCGAGCTGAGCGGACCGCGCCCGGTGGCCCCGGGCGCGCCCCGCACCGGTGGCCGCCCCTGGCCGCGCGGTGGCTCCTCACGCCGGCCGATCTGCCCGGACATCGGTGGCGATGATCAGGGCCATGGTTCCGGACGGCTCGGCCGCGACGCCCTCGCTATCCGGTCGGGCCATACCCCATTGACGGACCCGGCCCATCCTGGGCAGTCTGCGTGTCATCACCTCACGCCGCGGGGCGTGCGGCGCGGCGGCACGGGGACCGGACGCGGGAGGGCGCGGTGGGCACGGGTATGGCTCCCGGCGAGGCCGGATTCGACGATCCGGGCGGTGGCGGCGAGAAACCCCAGGCCGCGCCGCCACCGACAAACCCTGGAAAATTTACCGAGAAATTCTTTTCCCCGAATATCATGCTTTATATCGAGCCAGCCCTGCACGGTCCTGCTCGCCGTTCCGCGCCCGCCACGCCAGGCGCGAATTCCCGGCAATTCCGGCTGGAATGGCAGTTCCGGCTGGAACGCGACGGACGTCGCGCCGTCGATTTCCTCCCCGTGCAGCGGAGGGCTCTCTCGTGAGACCACAGCGGCGCCTTCTTCTGCTGCGGCACGCAAAGTCAGACTGGGCCGAGCGGTCGATCCACGACGCCGATCGACCGCTGTCGGGATCGGGCCGGCGGGGCTGCAAAATTATCTCGCGCTACCTCACGGACAACAGGCTCGCGCCCGACCTCATTCTGTGCTCCTCCGCGCTGCGGACCCGGCAGACCGTCGAGGGCCTCGCGGAGGCGCTCCCCCCGAACGTCCCAGTCCTGACCGAGGACCGGCTCTATCTGGCCGAGGCGCAGGACCTGCTGGACCGGTTGCGTGAGATCGACGACGGAGTGCCCAGCGTGATGCTCGTCGGGCACAATCCCGGTATCCACACGCTGGCCGTGGCCCTGCTGCCCCCCGCCGAGCGGTACCAGATCCCCACGTTCCCGACGGCGGCACTCGCTGTCCAAGATCTGACCGTTACGCGCTGGGCGGAGCTGGGTCAGGACTCGGCCCGGCTCGTCTCCTTCGTCACGCCGCGGGGCCTGCGGGAGGCCGCCAGACCGACGGGAGCCCCGAAACCTGGCCCACCGGCCTGAGTCGGGAACGCCGCCGGCCTGAGCTCGGCCGGCGGCCGAGCGCCGCGGCGCGGCAGCCCGATGAACTGGTAGGTGCCGCGCCAGGCCTCGTTGAACCAGATCGGCACGGCACTCAGTAGGCCTGCTCCATGATCTTGGAGACGAGGGCGAAGACGCCACCAAGGACCAACAGTGCGCCGGCCGCGATCCACAACGGCACCGAGGCGAGCGGGAGGGCGAACGTCCCGACGACGAAGCCTACAATGATCAGAAGTACCGCGGCCCACGAACCCGTGTTGGCCTTGTGGTGACCGGTCTCACTAGCCACGTCCACTCCCGTCCGTCCTCATCGGGGCCGCCCGGCGACCCGATGCACATCGTTTTCCGGTGCGAGACTACCCGCGATCGGCATGTCCGATCCCGGATGGCGATGTACCTTTACCCGATCTCGCCATTCTCTTCCCGCGCCGGGAGCCCGGTCACCCGAATCCGGCGACCCGCCGCAGGTCCACCAGCTGGTCGTCGAGCCAGCGCCGCACGTCGTGGGTGCGGACCTGTTCGGCGGCCGCGGCGAGCCGACGATGGCGCTCCTCCATCGGCATCGTCAGCGCAGTGTACAGGGCGTCGGCCATCTGCTGCACGTCGAAGGGGTGCAGGGTGACGGAGAACTCACCCAGTTCCTCGTGCGCCCCGGCCATCTCCGACAGCGCCAGCACGCCGCCACGCCGGTTGACGACCGCGACCTCCTTCGCGACCAGGTTCATCCCGTCGGCGATCGCGTTGACGATCAGAACGTCACAGATGGAGTAGGCCGCCACGGCGAGCGGGAAGTCCTCGACCATCCGCAGGTCGATCGGCTGGCGCCCCTCCTTGGTATGCCGGGCGTTGATCTCCGCGACGACCGCGCCGATCAGGGCGATGTAGTCGGCGTACTCCGGCACGTCGGTGCGGCTGGGCTGCAGCAGCGCCAGAAAGCTGACCTTGCCCACCAGCTCCGGATGCTGATCGAGCAGGGTGCCGAAGGCCAGGAAGCCGCGCACGACGTTCTTGCTGGGGTCGGTGCGGTCCACCCGCAGGATGAGCTGACGGCCATCGTCGAGGAAGATGTAGCGCAGCATCGCCACATGCGCCGCCACCTCCTCGGAGGCCTGCGTAGCGTCCAGCGCCGCCGGGTCGACCGAGATCGGGTGGTACCGGGCGCGGACCACCCGGTCCGCCACCGTCACCGTCAGCTGCTCCAGGTCGGTCGGCAGGCCGAGCAGCTCCTGGGCGCACAGGACGAAGTTGCGAGCGTAGCGCCGGGTATGGAAACCGACCACATCGCTACCGAGCAGCCCGCGCAGCAGCCGCTCCCGGATGTCGGCGGGCAGGACGCGCCACTCGTCCGGCCCCGGCCAGGGAATGTGGATGAAATGCGTGAGCACCACATCCGGGCACTGCTCCCGCACCCAGTCGGCCACGAGGTAGAAGTGGTAGTCCTGCAGCAGGACGAGCGCCTTGCCACCCCGCGCGCGCACCTCGTCAACCACCGCGTCGGCGTAGGCCCGGTTGACCGCAGCGTAGCCGTTCTCGAAGGCGTCGTGCTCGGCCCGGGTGAACACCGGTGACAGCGACCGGCCGTAGAGGCCATGCTGGATGAACCACAGGATCGGGTTGGACCACACGCTGTAGAAGTCGGCGTAGGCGGTCGGATCGGTAACGACGAGCCGGACCCGGATGGCGGGGCCGTCCGGCTCGCCCTCCGCGAGCCGGGGCGAGGGAGAGGTCTGGACGAGGATGGAGCTCCCGGCGCTCTCCCCGGCGACGGCGACGTCCTCCTCGCTGGCTGCGCCGCACACCCACACCGCGTCGTCGAGATGCTCGGCGAGTCCGGACAGGGCCGAGACGAGGCCGCCCGCCCCCCGGGTGACGGTACGACCGGTGGCGTCCCGGTCGAACCTGACCGGACCGCGATTGGACAGCAGCACGAGCGGCAGGTCGAGCGGGTTGAAGTCCGACACGGCGGATACGGCCTCCTGGTCACGGGCGGTACTCGGCGTCCGGCACCGCTGAGCCCGAGCGCCCGAGCGCACGGGAACAATCCGGACTGTAGTAAGCCCGGCTTTCGGATGCATCGCGTTGCAACGCGGCTAGGACGTTGTTACCCAGACCTTCATCTGATTACTGCTCTCATCCGAAAGGTGTCCTTCTGTAACCAGATGCCCCGGCAAGCCGCAACGGGGAGATCCCGTCCCACGTCGGGAGGCGTGCCGTGCCTCACCCCAGCCGTCTACAGACCGTCCCGGTAGTCCCGAACCTCCTGCACAGCCGATCCCAACGACGCCAGCGACGTCTGCAATGTGTCGCGTGTCTCCACCAACGTGCTGGTCAACTGTTCGACCGCGCGGTGCTCACTGCCGTCGGTCGCCGCGATCACCATCGCCTGCGCCTCCTCGATCATGCTCAGCGCGCCCTCCAACTGCCCGGCCACCTCCTCGGTGCGCCGGAACGCCTCGTCGAGCTGCGCCTTGACGTCGGCGATCGTGCCTGACACCCGTCCTCATCCCTTCCTGGAACCACCGCTCCTGGAACCACCGCTCTTCGAGGCGCCGGCCGGAGCCTGCCCGCCGCCGAGGCCGAGACCGAAGCGGACCGCCACCGCGAGCGCGGCCAGCGACGCGATCACCCCGACCGGTTCCATCGGGGCGAGCCGGAACGTGGCCAGCACCATCACCGCGGCCGTACCCGCTCCCAGGGTGCCCGCCCGCAACACCGCCTTCGCCCCATCCTCGCCGCCGGCCCCGAGAGCGACCAGAACGGCGGCGGCCACCGTCGACCCGACCAGGCATGGCACCGCGGGCACGGCGACGAAGGCCCGCAGAAGTCCGACGATCCCGAGGATGAGCACGCAGGCGAGGGCGGTCAGCAGCCCGGCCGACGCCGAGCCGGTGCCCTTGGAGACGGCCCGCAGTTCGGCGGCCTTGCTCATCACGTCCAGGCAGAGCTCGTAGGCCTGGCGCGGCGCGGTCTGCGGGTCCACCTGCGCAGCGGACGGCTCGTGCGGGCCGCCGGCGCGGCCACCCCGCGCAGCCCGGCCCGCCCCCGGCGGCCGGCCATCCGACCGGTGCCGCTGCCGCGCGAGCCCCCGTCCCGTGCGGTCGGCCTCCCGTCCGGCCTGTGCCAACGATCGGCCCCGCCGATCGCCCGGTTCGGCCAGGGCGTACCCGCCCCCGTCGCGGTAGAGGCCGCGATCCGCCGTCCCCTTCTTCGCCAGGCCGACCCGCGGGGCGGCGGCAGCCGCATCGGCCGAGGTGTCGCCAGCCGCCGAGCGCAGCTGGTCGAGCTCGGTGAGCCCGTACTGGGCGAGGGGCTCGGCGACCTGGTCCCAGACGCTGCGGACCCTGGCCCGGATGTCCTGCGCGGCGTCCCGGTGCCGACGCGCGGCCGCCCGGCCGCCCTGACGCCGGTCGCGGGCGTCGCGGCCGGCCCGGGCCCGGGCCTCGTCGGACGCACCGAGCAGACGCCGGTACTGCATCGCCGCCTTGGCCGGGTCGTCGAGATCCGGGTCGGCGAGATCCGGATCACCAAGGTCCGGGTCGCCGAACAGGTCGGCGAGATCGGAGGCATCCACCGGCACAAATCCAGCCACGATCCCGTTCCGTCCTCTCCCGGCGCCTGCTCGGCCGTCGATCCCCACCTCGCCGACACCCGCCACATCGCCGTCGGTTCCCGCCCCGTCGTCGGTCCACATCGGGCTACCCCTGATCCAACGGCGCGAACGGCACCACGGTGCGCGGTTCGGCCTGGACGTGCCGGTCGAACAGGACCGCCCGATTCGGCATGGTCCCACCGGCCACCGACCGGTGTCCGGCCAGGACGAACAGGTCGCTGCCGGGTACCCCGGCCGCCATCCACGCGGCGATGTCGTCCCGGTTACCCGGACCGAGGTCCTCAGCCAGCCGGGACACTCCCCGCCACCAGCCCAGCAGGTGCACGCGCTGCGCCGGTCCCCGGCGGGTGAGCGTGCGCAGGTCGTCCAGTCCGGTGCGACGGGTCACCGGGTCACGCGCTTCCAGCCCGGCCCGGCCGGCGTCCATCGCAAAGACGACGATGAGCCGCAGCGGCGGCGCGACCGGGCCCACGCTGCCGGTGAGTGCGGACTCCTCCCGGGCACGGGTCTCATCGGCGGCACCGGCCAACACCGACCGCAGGCCGGTGACATCGGCGACCCGAACGGGATGCCCGGCCCGGCGCACACGCGCCGCGAGCACCTCCGCGGCGGCGAGCGCCATCGGCTCCGCGGCGATGATCTCGACCACGAGTCCACCGGCCGGGACCTGCGCGGCGACGCTGGCCGCCGCCGCCTGCAGGATGCCGACCGCCTCCCGACGCAGCGGACCGAGCACGGCGAGATGCCGGCCGGGCAACGCGGCGAGCCGTACCCCGACCGCGGGCGGCGCGAGGTCCAGAGGCACGCCGACCAGCGCGAGGGGATCGACATCGTTCTCGGAGCCGTCCCCGGAGCCGGAGGCACGACCCGGCGACACACTGCCCGGCAGCAGGCTCGGACCGGTTTCGCCACCGCCCTCGCCACCGCCGCCGAGGATCGCTTCGGCCGCAGCCGCCTCGACGGCCGTCGGCGCCGGACGCCCGTCCAACGCCTGGTAGATCGGGTTGTCGTCAAGAACCGCGGGGGCGTGACCAGCGAAGACCCGCGGGGGCCTTGCCTTCGGCACACTGCGCGCGGTCGTGGCCGCCAGCCGCCCACGCAGCACGCCTATCGCCGCCGGATCCGGGAAGGCGACCCGGACGAGTTCGTTGCCCGCAGGATGGCCGTTGCGCCGGTTGACGATAGCCTCCCCGACGCCCGAGAGTGCGCCGGCCGCCTCGTTCGCCGTGGACAGCAGGACCCGCGACTCCGAGATCGAGGTACGCAGCGCCACGCGCAACGCGAACTGCCCGAAGATCGAACCACGCTTGCCGGCGGTGGCGTCGAGCGCGTCGATACCGGACAGCGTCTGGCTGGCGAGCAGCAGATGGACCCCGTAGGCGCGGCCCTGGCGGGCCAGGACCTCCAGGTGCGCGACGGCCTCCCGCGCCACCGAGTCCATCGGGGTGAGCATCACCTGGAACTCGTCGACCACGACGATGATCCGCGGCCAGGGCGAGCTCCAGTCGGCCGCCCGCAGGCCTCGCAGGTCGCGGGCGCCGACCGCACGCATCGCCACGGCGCGGCGGCGCATCTGTTCACGGACCGCCCGCAGCACCGCGACGCCGAACTCGCGGTCGCTCTCGATGCCGACGGTATCGGCGTGCGGCAGGTAGAACGGGTCCGTCGGACCGGCGGCGAACTGGGCGAACTCCAGCCCCTCCTTGAAGTCGAGCAGATGGAAGCGGACCTGGTCGGGCCCGTAACGCGCGGCGATCCCGTAGATCACGTCGAGGAGCAGCGTCGACTTGCCCGACCCGGCCTGGCCGCCGACGAGGGCGTGCACGGTGTCGTCGTCGAAGGTGAACCCCACCGGCCCGTCGGGGCCCTGCGCCACCTCAACACCCACCCCGGCGGCGCTGTCGAACTCCCACAGGCCGCGGGGCAGCATGTCGCTGATGGCGGGCGGCCGGGTGGCCTCCCGGGTGGCCTCCGCGGCGACCTGAGCCGTGACCGCGGCGACCAGCATGGAGTGCGGCGGCGGGTCCAGCTCGACCCGCAGCAGACCGGTCAGCGATGTGCACCAGCCTCCCGCGGCGACCCGGCACCATCCCGGCCGATCGGCGAGGAGCTCGACCGCGGTGAACACCACCGACCTCGGCAGGGGTTCCGTCACCGAGTCCTCGTCCTCGTCGGGTTCCAGGCCGATGACGTCGGGATCCAGCGGCGTCACCTCATCGGGATCGTCCCGCGAGCCGCCCAGGACCGGCTCCGCACCGGACGGCCGGACCTCCACGATGGAGATCACCACCACCCCGCAGGACGGGCCCTGGGCCGCGATGGCGGCGAGCGCCCGCGCGCCCTCGTCGTGCAGCCGGGGCTCACCGAGCAGCACCAGGACGTGCCAGGGCTCCGAACGCGGAAGCCCGGCATCCTCCCGCTCCCGCAACGAGTCGAACCGGCCACCGAGCCGGTCCACAGTGATCCTTCCCACCTCCGCCGACAGCTCCGCGAGGACCTCCTCGAGCCGGGCCCGCGTCGTGAGCGTGGGAGTGGCCACACCGGCGGCACGCAGCGGCGCAAAGCCAGCGAGCCCGGCACCGAGCTCGTGGGGGTCATAGACGACGAGTCGGACCCGCCCGGCCGGCGCCGCGGCGAGGACGCGGGTCAGCAGGCCACGCACGAGGTCGACCGCGGCGGGCCGGCGGGACCGGGTCGTCTCGATCCGCAGGTTCAGGCCGTCCAGCAGCGGGATGGCCAGTGGCACCGTCCGGTGCTGCGCCGTGGGATCGTCGGGCGGCACGATGACCTGGCCGACCTGCCACAGAGCGGGCCGGAAACGAGCCCGGTCGCCGACCGGGGCGACGCCGAAGGGGCCGTGCCGCCAGTCGGGCGCCGCCCAGGACGCGCCGGCGAATCCACGCGCCCGGGAACGGGCGATCACGGCGGCCCGGACGAGCTCCCCGGCGACGTCGAGCCGCCCCGCACCGGACTCACCGAGGCCATCAGCCTTCCCGGCGACACCGGAACCCGCTTCGGCCTCGATCCGGTCCGCCTGCTCATCCAGCCGATCGGCGAGCGCCAGTGCCGCCCCCAGCGAGGACTGGATACCGGCCACGAGCGTGCGCGCCCGCCGGGTACCCGACACGTTGACCTCCCCACACTGTGTGTTGCCGTGCTCGGCGTCGAGCCCCCCGACGACCATGACACGTCCGACGGAGCAAACATCCCAGAACGCGCCGACCGGCCGAACTGTCCTGCCGGCGCGACGGTCTGGGCACGGGGACCTCGCCGGACGAAAGCATGCGACGACATCGGCGACGTTATCGGTACAACCACCCGCAGCCTGGCCGTTCCGGACGACGGCGACGCCGGGACCACCGGAGCGGGCTACCCCTCGACCGGCACCAAATCAACGGCGCCGCGCGTGTTCAATGATCCGTCGGGGCAACCGTCCCGGTCAGGTAAGCCAGCGCACCGATCGAAGGGGCGAAGGTCGGCGATGAGCAGGTGGAAAGGGAACGTCGGTGACGGACGCGGCTGACACGGCTGACACGGCGGGCCTCACGGAGACGGCGGGTACGGCGGCGGCGAAACAGCGACCGCTCGCCGTCATTGACGTCGACGGGGTGGTGGCCGACGTCCGACACCGGTTGCGCTTCCTGCGCGCCAGTCCCAGTGACTGGGAGGCGTTCTTCGCAGCGGCGCCCGCCGATCCCCCCTTGGCCGAAGGGGTGGAACTAGCCCGCAAGCTGGCTCGGGACCACGAGGTGGTATGGCTGACCGGCCGGCCGGAGCGTTCCAGAGAGGCGACGCGGCGCTGGCTGACCGAGCAGGATCTGCCGCCGGGTGAGCTGCGGATGCGTCCGGACGCCGACCGTCGGCCGGCTCGGGTGTTCAAACGCGCCGAACTTCGCGAGCTCGGCGCCGGCCGTCGGGTCGCCGTCGTGGTCGACGACGACCCCGCCGTGGTGGACCTGCTGCGCGCCGACGGCTGGCCGGTCCTGCGGGCCGAATGGCTCGCCTACGAGGCGACGCTGGGCAACGCCCAGGAGACCGAGGGCCGCACCTGACCATGAGCCGCGCCTCGGCGACGCTCGGTGCGGCCCGCGGCCGGCGGTCGGGCCCGCCGGTCAGCGCGAGGCCGACCGCCGGTACACGCGCGCGGCGAACGGCCCGAACACCACCAGCAGGCCCAGACACCAGGCGAGGGACTGCAGGAGAACGGAGACGATCGGACCGCCGAGGAACAACGCCCGCACGGCGTCGACGGTCACCGTCACCGGCTGATGCTGGGCGAACGCCTGCAGCCAGCCCGGCATGGTCTCCACCCGGGCGAAGGCCGAGCTGGCGAAGACCAGCGGGAAAATCCAGATGAATCCCGCCGACTGCGCCGCCTCCGCGCTACTCACCGACAGCCCGATGACGGCGGACAGCCAGGAGAAGGCGTACGAGAACAACAGCATCAGCCCGAACCCGGCCAGCACCGCCGGCACCGTGGTCTCCCCGAACCGGAATCCCACGGCCAGGCCCACCAGAAGCATCACTACGACGATGAAGACGTTGCGGGCGAGATCGGCCAGGGTACGGCCGGTGAGCAGCGCCGACCTGCTCATGGGAAGGGAACGGAACCGGTCGATCAGACCCCGCTGACGGTCCTCCGCCAGCCCCACGCCGGTCAGCATCGACCCGAAGATCACCGTCTGCAGGAAGATGCCCGGCATCAGGTAGTCCACGTACTTGACCCCGTCACCCACGTTGATCGCGCCACCGAAGACATAGGTGAACAGCAGGACGAACATGACCGGCTGGATGGTCGCGAAGATGACGAGCTCGGGTATCCGCCAGGTCTGGATCAGATTGCGCCGGCACATCACCCACGCGTCGGCAACGGCCCACGACAGCTGCCCGCGCCCCGCTGGAGTCAGCTCGAGGGTGCTCATATGGTCACCATGTCCTTGTCATCGTCCTTGTCGTCCTTGTCGCCCCGGTCATCAGGGGTGTCGGTGTCGCCACGGCCGTCGCCGCCCGCGCGTGCGGGCGGCACCTCGCTGCCGGCCGGAGCGCGCCCGGTCATGGCGAGGAAGACGTCGTCCAGCGACGGCCGGTGCAGGGCGACGTCGGAGATCGGCACCCCCAGCTCGTCGAGACCCCGGACCACGTCGGACAGCACGCTCGCGCCCGGTACCGGCACACTGACCCGGCGCGTCTCCCCATCGGCCGTCGCCGCGCCGGATCCGAACCGGGCAAGCACCGCCCGGGCGGCCTGGACATCCTCGGCGGCGTCACCACCGACGACGATGTCCAGCCGGTCGCCACCGACCTGCGACTTCAGCTCGTTCGGGGTACCCCGCGCAATGACCCGGCCGCCGTCAACCACCGAGATCCGGTGGGCCAGCCGGTCGGCCTCCTCCAGGTACTGCGTCGTGAGCAGGACCGTCGTGCCGTCCCGCACCAGATCGGCGATCACCCTCCACATCGCCGAACGGCTGCGGGGATCCAGTCCGGTGGTCGGCTCATCGAGGAACAGCACCGCCGGGTTGATGATCAGGCTGGCCGCGAGATCGAGCCGCCGCCGCATCCCGCCCGAGTAGGTACGCGCCTGCCGACCGGCCGACTCGGCGAGCTCGAACCGCTCGAGCAACTCGACCGCGCGGGCCCGCGCGACGCGGCTGCGCAGCCGGTAGAGCCGCCCGAACATCTCCAGGTTCTCCAGGCCGGTGAGCCGCTCGTCGACCGCCGCGTACTGACCGGTCAGACCGATCCGGGCACGCAGCGCGTCCGCCTGCCGGACGACGTCCAGACCGAGGACCCTGGCCTGGCCGCCGTCCGGGCGCAGCAGGGTCGACAGGATGCGTACCGCCGTCGTCTTGCCGGCTCCGTTGGGCCCCAGCATGCCGTGCACGGTGCCGGCATCGACCCGCAGGTCCAGGCCCACCATCGCTCGTTTGCCGCCGTAGCTCTTCTGCAGGCCCTCGGTGAGGACCGCCGGGTTGTCTGTCACGAGGCGGACCGTACGACGAACCTCCGACAGTTTGGAACCGAATAAAGGCGGGGGGAGGCTAGGCCGAGCTCCGCCGGGTCCGACGACTGGCCAGCTCGTCGCCGGGATGGGTCGCCGGCGGATGACCAGGCCGCTCGCAGGGCAGTTCAGCCAGCTGGCCACGCATGTCGCGCAGGGCTCGGCCAACGGCGATGGCGAACACGCCCTGCCCACCCCGGACAAGATCGATCACCTGGTCGTCCGAGGTGCACTCGTACACGGTGGAGCCGTCGCTGATCAGGGTGAGCTGCGCCAGGTCGTCCACGCCGCGGGTACGCAGATGCTCCACCGCCACCCGGATGTTCTGCAGCGACACACCGGCCTCGAGTAGCTTGCGGACCACGCGCAGCACCAGGACGTCACGAAAGGAGTACAGCCGTTGGCTGCCGGAACCGGACGCGTCGCGGACGCTGGGGACGACCAGACCGGTCCGAGCCCAGTAGTCGAGCTGGCGGTAGGTGATGCCCGCCGCGGCGCAGGCCGTCGGCCCCCGGTACCCGACGTCGTCCCCCGGCGGTTCAGGAATCTCATCCGGAAAGAGCTGGCCCTGTTCGATCATCGCTGTACGCACTTCGCCGCCATGCCAGCCCCATCCTCCGGACCGTTCCGGATCCGTCCCGACCGCCGACGTCACCCGACGCCGCCAGCCCGGGCACCCGGCCCGATCGAACCGTTTCCACCGTCGTGCGGCCTGCCACGATCACCTCGACCACACGACTCCCTGTCCCCGACCGCCGCCGGTCGACGGTCTGCGAGACCGCGACGCGGCACCCCTGTGCCCGTAAGCCGGGACCGCCCGCCCACCCGTCGGCACGGACCCGGGCGGAGCGCATCACGCCGTTGCCACAGCCCGGCAAGGTCAGAGCCGGAGAGAGCCCGTTCCGCCACGTCTACCGCGGGCAGGGGCACGAACTCTACGGTCGGGCTCTCCCGACCGTAGGAGCGACGCGCGGTTCCTTCAATGATCTAAGCCGGCGTGTCTGTAGTCCAGCGGACGTCATTCAACAGATCGGTCAAATCGGAAGTGCGCTCCGATACTGCCCGCACACTGGATCACAGCCGACCTTGGCCAGGGCTGGCTGAAGGCCTCAACGGCCGACCTGCTCCCAAGCGGGCACGCCAAGGACTGGGAGGCTCAGGGGCCAGGAGCCCTCGGGAACCGGGAACCGGGAACCCTCAGGAGCCGGGAGTGTTGAAATCCTCCGGGGAGATCGTGTCAAGGAACTCCCGGAACTTCTCCAGCTCGTTCTCCTGTTCTTGTTCCTGTTCCTCGGGAACGGTGATCCCGGCCTCGGCCAGGACCGCCTCGACCCCGTAGACCGGCGCTCCCATCCGCATCGCCAACGCGATCGCGTCGGACGGCCGGGCGGAGACCTCCACCCCGTTGCCGAACACGAGCGTGGCGAAGAAGACGCCGTCCTGAAGGTCGGTGATGGTCACCCGGGTCAGATCCGTCTGCAGCACGCGCAACACGTCCCGCATCAGGTCATGGGTCATAGGTCGAGCCGTCGTGATGCCCTCCTGGGCGAAGGCGATCGCCGTCGCCTCAACAGCACCGATCCAGATGGGCAGATACCGCTCACCGCCCACCTCCTTGAGCAGGACGATCGGCTGCTTCGACGGAAGCTCGACTCGCACGCCGACGATGTCCAGCCGATGCACCGATCTACCTCCTCGCAGGTGGGGCGGGGCGGGATGTTGTGACCGGAGCCAGAAAACCCCACAGGGGAGACAGTATCCCCGCTTCCGTCCGGCGTCAGCGCGCCCACCGGTTCGGCTGTCCGGCAAGGCACTCCGAGCGCAGCCCCGGCAGCCTCCTCACCTCGGTCTCAACTCGAGCGTCCCGCCGCCAGCCGGGAGCGCAACAGGGCCGCGTGCAAGCGGACCACCAACGCCGCCAGTTCATCGGCGGTCTCGGCGTGCCGTCCCGAGCCCTCACCACCGCGCTGGCCCCGCAACGGGGCGACGGCGGCCTCGATGAGACCAGCCTCACGGTCGGCCACGGTGCGGGCGGCCCGCAGATGCCGGGGCTGCACGCCGTGGCCGGCCAGCAGCGCCACGGTCCGCGCGACGAGCAGGGCGTCGGAATCGTAGTACCCGCCGCCCGCGATCGGACCCACCAGGCCGTGCTGTTCCAGCTCGGTCAGGGCCTCGTCGCCGAGCCCCGCGGCGGCGAGAAGCTCCCGGCGCGACATCCTAACCCTTTCCGCCCCGAGGAACGCGTCCAGGCCGGTAGGGGTCGGATGCGGAGGCAGCGCGCGGGGTCCGGGCCGATGCACCGGGGTCTCACCGCGGTCGAGCGACGCCAGCTCCTCCTTGATCACGCGCAGCGGAAGAAAGCGATCCCGCTGCGCGTGCAGGACGTAACGGAGCCGGGCGACGTCGTCGACCGAGTACTTGCGGTAGTTCGCGCTGGTACGGGCGGGTTCGACGAGTCCCTCCGCCTCGAGATAACGGATCTTCGACAGGGTAATGTCGGCGAAGTCCGCCCGCAGACGGTCGAGAACCTGGCCGATGTTGAGCACCTTCGCGTTCTGTCCGGCCTGGTCCGAGCGCGCTGCGCCCGAACGCGGGGCCGGCGATGCCGCGGCGAGGCCGCCGCTCACCGTGGGTCCTTCCTCGTCACCGTGCCGCTGACCCCCCGTAGCTCGCGCCGGTCAGGAACACCAGGCGGAACTTGCCGATCTGCACCTCGTCGCCGCTGGTGAGCTCAGCCGAGTCGATCCGCTCGCGGTTGAGGTAGGTACCGTTCAGGCTCCCGACGTCGCGAACCGAGAAGCCCTTGGTGTACGGCGAGCGATGGAACTCCGCATGCCGGCGGGAGACGGTCACGTCGTCGAGGAAGATGTCGCTCTCGGGATGGCGGCCGACGGTGGTCATGTCGGCATCCAGCAGAAAACGACTCCCCGCATTCGGCCCCCTCTTGACGACGAGCAACGCCGAACCGGGAGGTAGCGCGTCGACGGCGGCGACGGCGTCCCGCTCGGTCGACTCGTCGACGTGGTCGCCCTCGATGCCGGACAGCGCGGCCGCCAGGTTCAGCGTCGACGTCTGCTCCGCGGGTCTCTCCGGCGCCACGGGCTCACCCGGACGCACCAGAGGAGACCCGCACCGCGCGCAGTACAGCGCGTCGGACGGGTTCTGCTGTCCGCACCTCGTGCAGAACACAGTCGCGTCCGCTTCCTGCCGGGATCCCGCACGGGCGGGGTACCCCAGCCGCTTCGGCCGCCACCGAACGGGCGGCGGGAACGTCTCTGCCAACACTGCGATGGTGGTAGCCAGACGTCCGCAGCCCACCCCCATCACCAGGATGATCACATGGCGACGGTCGGGCCGTCCACGATCGTGCCCCGGTGCACTCCGAGGCTAGTGCATCGCGGGCACGGTCGTGAAAAGGGTGCGACCCGTGTTGTTCGGCGTGGTGTGGCCCACCACCCACCATGGACACAAACCAGATACTCTCAGTTTTCCTTCACGTGCTCCGCGTACTCTTCGGCGGTCAGCAGGCCGGTGACGCCGGCGACATCCGCGACCGTGAGCTCGACGAGCCAGCCTTCCCCGTAGGGATCAGAGTTGATCAGTTCCGGCGCACCGGCAAGCGCCTCGTTGCGCGCCGTCACCTCTCCGGCGATCGGCGCGTAGATCTCGGACACGCTCTTGGTCGACTCGACCTCTCCGAAGGACTCACCGGCCTGGACCGCGGAGCCGAGGTCGGGCAGAGAGACAAAGACGATGTCGCCCAGCGCCTCCTGCGCGTAGGACGTGATGCCGACCCGTGCCGTGCTCCCGTCGAGCCGGATCCATTCGTGCTCACGGGTGTACTTCAGGTCGTCCGGGTACACCGGAGATCGCCTCCCCTTGCTCTGACCACTCCGCGGACCGCTCTGCGCCGCCCGGCCCGACGCCGTACCGCGCCGCGAACTCCACCAGGAACCACGTTCCTCGACTGGCCCGGACAGGGTCCCCTATCCGGCCGGACGGGCATAGCGAGGACTCGGAGCGGGTCGCAGCGCACGGATCTCGATGTGCTCGGAGGTCCGAACGGTCGCCTGCGCCCCGTCCCGTGCCGCTACCGTATCGAGCACCCCGCCGGGGATCCGCATCGCCTGGTCCAGCGTGTGGGCGTCGCCCACCACCCGCAGCACGTACGGCGGCGCGATCGACGTGCCGTCGACCACCAACCCCCGCCCGGGCTCGTCGGCCACGTAGGTCGAGACGACCGCTCGGACCCCGGCGATCTCGATCGCCTCGGCGCCCGCGTCCCGTAGCTCCTGCAGGGCGTCGACGAGGATCGAGGAGTCGACCGCGCGGTGGGGGTCATGGATCGTCAGCTCGAGCCCCGATCCGGTAACCGGCACGATGCCGGTGAGGATCGCCAGCCGGTCGGCCTCGCGACGCACCTCGCCCGGCCCGGCCGCCGGGGCCGGCGTCGACGTCGGCACGGGCGGCATCATCGGTTCCGCCTTCTGGCGGAGCTGATGCTCCCGGGCCGCCAGGGACCGGTCGACGGCGCCGATCGCACCGAGGGTCGCGGCGAGCTCGCCCGGCCGCGCGATGGCAAGTCCGAAGGACGGCTCCGCGGACCGGGTCGCGGCGACCGCGGCGAAACCGAGACCGGCGAGCAGGACCAGGCTCAGGGCACGCCGCGTCCGGGCACGACCCGGCCGGGCGTGCCCCGGAACCGGGCTCGGCGTCGGCTCCGACGCGACAGGGACCACGACGGGCGACGTGGGCGGGTTCGACGGCGCCTCGGGGACCGGCGGCTCGGGGACCGGGGTCGGATCGGGCTTCGGATCGGGTACGGACTTCCGTCCGGGCCCGGATCCCGCAGGGTCGCCTGTCGAGGTCACCGCCACCGTCAGACCTTGATCAGATGCTGACGCAACGCGGTCGCGGTGGCGAAGATGCGGATGCCCAGCACCACGACCACCGCGGTGGACAACGCGCCGCCGAACCCGATCAGGTCGCCAAGTAGCACCATCAGGACGGCAACCGCGACGTCGAAGACGAACGAGACGATGAACACCCGGTCGTCGAACACCCTCTCCGCGACGGCCCGCGCGCCGCCGAGAGCAGCGTCCACCGCGGCCACCACAGCGACTGGGAGGTAGGGATCCATCCAGTCGGGGACGGTCGGGGACGGTCGGGCCCAGCACCAGGCCGGCCGTCACGCCCAGGGCAAGGGCTACCACGACAATCATGATTCGCTCCGTCGAGCATGCCGCAGCACCCGGGGATCGGCCGCGGGCAGGGTCAGGTTTCTGACAGTGACGACCGCCAGGGAGGTCACCGGTGAGTCGGGACGATGCCGCAGCCGGTCGATCACGGCGGACTCCTCGAGACGCCGCACGAGATCGTCCGGATCACCCACCGCTTCGACGGTGTACGGCGCGATCATCGGCACGAATCCGACGAGAACGAGATCACCGGCCGCCCGGATCGCGCTGAGAGCCGTCAGGCGGACGCCGTTGACCGCGACAGCCTCGGCACCCGAGATCCACAGCACGTTGACAAGATCAGCAATGTCTCGATCTTGAATCCGGGTCCAGTCGGACGCCGGTGCGGGGCGGGGACTAGCGGGCCCGGTCGACGGGCGCAGCGGGGTGGGCGCCGTTGACGCACGAGGTGCCGAGGGTGCCGACGGCCCGGGGGAGGTCCGGTCCGCGAGCTCGATCCGGGCACCCGGTCCACGCACGGGGGACCAGCCGGCCGCCGGCCCGAGATCCGACAGTGCCGCCGTGGCCCGGGCCAGCTCGCGCTCGGCCCGGGCGCGCTGTTCCCGCGCCATCTTCACCCGCAGGCGCAGCTCGCTGACCCGGGTCGCGGCCGCAGTAGTCGCGGCGGATCGCTCATGGATCTCCGCGCGCAGGGCCGCGACGAGCTCCGCACGTTCCCCGGCCGTCGTCGCGGCACGCCGGGCCCCGGTGGCTATCACCAGGCCGAGCAGGCCGAGGACGAGGGCCAGGGCGAGGGGGCGCAGCCAGGGGCGACGGGCCCGCTCGGAGACGCCGCAGGGATCCGAAGGGCCGGTGGCCACGGGGCATACCGGCCCTCGGCGTGGCCATCCGGTCCGTTCTCGCACATTCGGCATTCTGACCGACCGGACACCGAGCGCCGCCGACCAGGGCCTCGCCGCGCGTGCCGCGGCTACCGCGCCTCGACCACCTCGACCCAGCGCCGCAGCAGCACGTGGGCCTCCTCGATGTCGGCACCCTCCGACCACAGGTGGGTGACCGCCTCACTCGGATCCGGCAACACCAGGATCCAGGAGCCGTCCGGACCGACGATCCGAACCCCGTCCGTGGTGTCGATGACATACCCCGCATCCGGGTCGACCGACTCCACCACGCGACGCATGACGGTGCCCTTGACCGCCCACGGGGTGGGCACTGAACGACGCAGGATCGCCACCAAAAGTATCCGGGCGTCGATGGTGCTGAGCGTCAGCCGGGTCCGTGCCACCAGGGCCAGCAGTTTCACGAACGCCGCGATCCCGTCGATCGCGGGGGCGAACTCGGGGACGATGAAGCCGCCCCGCCCGTCGGCGGCGAAGACGATGCCGTCGTCACGGGCGACCCCGGTCAACGCCGCAGCCGACAGGGAGGTCCGGCGTACCGTCAGCCCGTGGAAGCGGGTAACCTGGTCGGCCACCCGGGTGATGGTCACCGGCAGGGCCACCTCCGCGCCGGGATTCTCCGCCGCGACGAGGTCGAGGAACACCAGCAGGGCCCGGTCATCGTCGATGAGGTCCCCCCGTTCGTCGACGATCGTGACGCGCTCGCCGACATGGTCGAACCGCACGCCGAAGGCCGCCCCGGAGCTGGCGACGAGGGCGCCCAGGCGGTCGGTGGCCCGCAGATCCTCCAGGGCGCTGCGGGGCGGGATGGTCTCGTCGACGCGTCCGTTGACGGTGAGCACGTCGACGCCGAGCCGGCCGAGCAGTGTCGGCAGCACCAGGGACGCCGAGCCACCCGAAGGATCAACGACGATCTTGAGATCCGCCTCAACGATGCCGGCGGTATCGACCCGGTCAAGCAGATCCTGGATGTAGAGATCCATGGTGCGGGCCGGGAAACGCAGGTCACCGATCTCACCGGGAAAGGCCCGGCGGAACTCCTGGCGGGAGAAGACCCGGTCAAGCTTGCGCTGCGCCACCGGGGAGAGGTCGTCGCCGTCGGCATCCAGGAAGATGATGTCGATGCGTTCCGGGTCTCCGGGGGTGGTGCGCAGCATGATCCCCCCAGCGGCGTTGGACGAGCGGACATCGAAGCGGGTGACCGGCATCGGTGCCACCTCAAGATCACGGACGTTGATGGCGCCGGCGGTCAACGCGCTGATGACGGCCCGCTTGAGGGCCCGGGCGGCGCGGGAACCGTCCCGCGCGGTGGTGACGGTGGCTCCCTTTTTCAGGGTCGTGGCGTAGGCACCGGCGAGGCGCACCACCAGCTCCGGGGTAATCTCCGCGTTCACCAGGCCGGACACCCCGCGCGGCCCGAACAGGGTCCGCTGGCCGCGGGACTCCCAGATGACGGACGTGTTGACGACCGCGCCGGCCTCGATCGTCTTGAACGGATACACCTTCACGTCATGGGAGATGAACGCCTCCTCGCGGACGACGCACTCGTCTCCGACGACGGCGCCCTCCTCGATCCTGGCCGCCCGCAGCACGTCGGTGCTCTTGCCGATAACGCAGCCGCGCAGGTTCGTCTGCGGGCCGATGAGCGCGTTGTCCTGGACGATCGCCCGGTGCAGGAACGCGCCGCTCTTCACCAGCACGTTGCTGCCCAGCACGGAAAACTCCCGCAGCTCGGCGCCGGCCTCCACCTTGCTGTAGTCGCCGACCACGAGCGGCCCCTTGAGGATCGCCTCCGGGTGGACCTCGGCGTCCTCACCGATCCACACCCCGGGGGACACCTCGAAACCGCCGATCTCCACGTCGACCTGGCGGTTGAGCACATCGGCCTGAGCCCGTTGGAAGCTCGCGATGGTGCCGACGTCCTCCCAGTACCCGGACGCCACATAGCCGTACACCGGGGCACCCGCCTCGACCAGCCGGGGGAAGATGTCGCCAGACTAGTCCACCGCCTCGCCGGGCGGCACCTGGGCAAGCACCTCGGGCTCCATCACGTAGATACCGGTGTTGACGGTGTCGGAGAACACCTGCCCCCAGGTCGACTTCTCCAGGAATCGCTGGATCCGTCCGTCCTCGCCGGTGATGACGATGCCGAACTCGAGCGGATCGGGGACGGATTTCAGCGCGACGGTGACGAGCGCGCCCTGACGCCGGTGGAAGGCGACCAAGTCGGTGAGGTCGATGTCGGTCAGCGCGTCCCCGCTGATGACCAGGAACGCCTCGTCCCGCAGGGCGTCCTCGGCGTTCTTCACGCTGCCGGCGGTGCCCAGCGAGGTCGTCTCGGTGGCGTACGACAGGTGCATCCCGAGCTCGTCACCGGAACCGAAGTACGTCCGGATCATCGAGGCCAGAAACTGGACGGTCACCACCGTCTCGTCGAAGCCGTGCCGTTTGAGCAGGCGCAGCACATGCTCCATGATCGGCCGGTTGACGACGGGGAGCAGTGGTTTGGGCAGGTTCGCGGTCAACGGGCGCAGCCGGGTGCCCTCGCCACCGGCCATGACGACGGCTCTCAGCGGTCACCTCCCACTTGCGCCGGTCCGGGCATCCGCCCGGAAGCGCCGGACGAGCTGGCCGGCCTGGACGAAGTACAGAAGACCAGACCACCAGTACAGGGCAGTACCCCAGATCGCGAACGCCCATCCGACCGGGCGTGCCGCGGTGGCCGGCCAGGAATCCCCGGCGGACAACAGCAGGAGAGGGAAGGCATACAGCAGGTTGAACGTCGCCGCCTTGCCCAGGTAGTGCACGGGCAGCGTGACGCCGACCCCGATCCGGCGCAGCAACGGCGGCAGCGCCAGCAGCGCCACGTCGCGGGCGAGGAGCAGAACCGCGAACCAGACCGGCACGATCCCGCGGAGGGTCAGAGCGACGATGGTGGCGAGGATGTAGAACCGGTCGGCGAGGGGATCCAGCAGGACGCCGAGGCGACTCGTCTGGTTCAGCACTCGCGCGAGCTTGCCGTCCAGGTAGTCGCTGATTCCGGCGAACGCGAGAACGCCGAGCGCCGCACCGTCCGCCTTCGGGCCCAGCACCAGCCAGAGGAAGACCGGCACGCCGAGCAGCCGCAGGGCGGACAGCGCGTTCGGAACCGTCCAGATCCGGTCCGAGGCGGCGGGCATGGTCATGCGGCGTCCCTCCTCCACCGGTTGGGCGGCGCGACGCGCCGCGACGGCGGTGGACGGCCGCTCACCACACCCGGCGCTCCCGCAGGTCCCACCGACGGGTTCGGCGCCGGTCAGGACGTCCGAGCCCGGTAGAGGTCGCAACGCCCCGCCGACGGGCCGGACATCGCTGACGCTAGCGGATCGTGGGGCACGGGGAGCGGAGAGGGATCCGCCGGCGGGGTACCCCGGCGTTCGGACCGGGTCAGATGGGACCGGGCTCAGAGGATGCGGCCGACTTTGTAGGTGGAGCTGTAGATGGGCCGCAGCGACACGACACCGCCGGTCTGCGGGGCGGCCCACATATACCCGTTCCCTGCATAGATGCCGACGTGGTAGATATTCCCAGGAGTACCGTAGAAGATCAAGTCGCCGGGCTGTTTGCCCGACTGGGGCACCTTGGCGGAGACGTTGTACTGCCCCTGCGCCATGCGCGGCAGCGAGCGGCCGAGCTGCTTGAAGACGTACTGGGCGAGGCCGGAGCAGTCGAACGAGTACGGGCCCTCCGCGCCCCAGACATACGGCTTGCCCTTGTGCAGTGACGCGAGGTAGACGGCCTTCTCCCCGATCGAACTACCCGGGATGACCTTCGGAATCGCCTGGTCGATCACGGAACCCGACCGTCCCGGACCCGTCGGACTCGTCGGACTCGCGATCGTCACCGTGGCGGCGCTGGCCAGGGAGGGACGCAGGGCGTTCGATCCGTCGAAGACCGCGGTGATCGTCGTCGTGGAGAGCAGGCGCGCGGTGATCTGCGCGGTACCGTTCGCGCCGGTCCGCAACCTCGTGGAGGTCTGCCACTGGGGACCGTTCACCACGACGATACGGACGTCCTGGTTCGCGAGCGGGGTGCCGCTGTCCGATTCCAACGCCCGCACCGTGAGCACCACCGGGGTGTTGGGCGCGACCGAGGTCTTGTCCGCGGCGATCGAGACGCTGGTGAAGACGGGGTCGTGGTCCGCGATGGCGGTGGCCAACGGGGCGAGCCTGCGGGCCGAGGCCGCATCGTGGCCGGTGGCGTGGTGTCCCGGGACGAGCGCGGCTTCCTGGGTGAGGGAGTTCGACTCCAGCGACGAGGTTCCGTCGGTGCCCCCGGGGACGGTGGCCGCGAAGGCGGCGGTCGAGGCCGCGATCGTCCCGGTGGTGAACGCGGCGATGGTGACCGCGCGTCGCGGAGGAGGAGTGGTACGGCGGCGAGCCGCGCCGGAGCCTGAGGAGCCGTGGGGCGCCGACGGGCGCTGACGATTCCGGACGAACTGGTCCCAGTCCTCCGGAAGCCAGGCCATACCACGACGGGGCAAGACGTGTCCTTCCCGTGCGCCTACGAGGGAGCTGTCGGGTTCGGGCTGGTCAGCCCGGCGACCAACGACCCGGTCAGTGCCGTCACCGCCGGAACGCGGCCGGATCCGCCGGCCACACCCGGAACTACGGCTCCCCGCACCTGCCCCGACATACTCGGAGGGGCCGCCGAACCGGGGGCAGGGCCAGGCACATCGGTTCGACGGGTATCTCTATCAAAATAGGTATATCTGTATGACACGTAACAGACACTTCATAATCTGGACACCTAGGGATCGGTAGAACAGAAGTGCCGTTGATGACGATAGTGGACATGCCCGGGCGACCCGCAATCACCCCCACCCCAACACTTGAACACGGCACCAGAAGGCCGCCGCCTCTCAGCAAGAAGTACGGATGCCGTCACGCCGGGTGCCTGTCGGCGGCTCGGTCACGCCACCTCGGTCAGGTCGTCACGACGCCCCCAAGCATCGACGTGTCGTAGATCTCTCCGGCTGTCTCGTCGGCGATCCGGCAGCGGAACGGGCCGGGTCGTCAGGGTGCGGGCTGCGGGTTCACACCCGGGACAGAACCGACCTGCGCCGGCTGCGGCCGTGCCGGCTGGCCTGACGAAATCTGCGCCGGCCTCGGCAGCCCAGGCGACGCGTGCCCAGGCGACGAGTGCGCGGGTACGGGCACTCGCGGCGGATTCGGCGGAAGCATGCTCGCCGCAGACCGGGCCGGCACGACGGGCGCGGCTCCTGCCGAGGATTCGGCGTGCGCGTACACCACCAGGTTGTTGAGATAGTGCCCGGCCTTCCGATCGAAGGCGCCCCCGCAGGTGATCAGGCGCAGTTCAGGGCGGAGTACCGGTCCGTAGACCCGGTTCGCCGGGAACCTCGACTTCACCACGTTCTCCGCGCGATCGACGACAAACGTCGTGGACACGCCGGTCGGCGAGGCGACCTCGACACGGTCGCCGGGCACGAGCTCGTGCAGCCGGTAGAAGACCGCCGGGCCGGTGGTGGAATCGTAGTGGCCGACGAGCACGGCAGGGCCGATGCCGCCAGGCGCCGGACCACGGTCATACCAGCCGACATCCCCCCATGCCTTGGGCACCCCGAGCGTGCCATCCGGGTTCAGACCCAGATGAATGATCGGAGCGTCCACCCTGATCTGGGGGATGCGCAGCCGGGACGGATTGTTAACGACCACCACCGGCTGCTCGGGGACGGCGGGAGGTAGCCCGAACCGGCCGGTCGTCGGCACGGGGGTGGGCGGCAGCGGGACGTCGGCGATGCCGGCCGTCGTGTCCGCCCCGGAACCGCCGCGGACGGCGTCGAACGCCGGTTCCGCCAGCCGGAAACCGCTGCCGAGGACAAGGACCGCCCCGACGAGGAGAAGCCACCGCCAAAGCAGGAGGCGCCTGCCCGCGGCGGGTGCGCGGACGGAGAAGGCCGTCGGTGCGCCGTTCGCGGGCCGCTGGTTACCGCTGCCCGTCCCACCTTTCACAGCTCCTCCCGCCATCCCGCCCGTCGATCGTCTACATGCCCGTGCGGATCGCTCCCGAGGTGGATCGTCCAGCGCACCGCTCGCGGCTCCGAACCGTCACGCGCCCGCACCACAAGGCCACTGATAGTGACTCTATCAATCGGTAGAGATACTTTCCGTGAGCGGCATGCTTGTGAGCGAGGTGCACTGGTCTCAATGATTCCGAGATCACCGAAAACTGGACGAACTAGACCGAAGAAGCGACCCGATCGCCGCCGCGAGGAGGTCGATCCGGCCGCACCACGCCCGGGCGGTTGACCCGCACCCCCACGCTCAGTCGCTAGGGTATCACTCGCAGTAATTAATCGATCACCGTACGTGAGAGAGGGGACCAGATGAAGAAAGGTATGGGTCGGAGCGCCGCCGTTCTCGCGATATCCAGCGCGGCGAGCGTCACCCTCACCTTCGGGCCCGGCCTGGCTGCTGCCCACGCCCTCGACGACAAGGACAACCACCGGTGCGACGACAAGAAGGACGGGTGGGGCATCTTCGGCGACAAGGACGATCGGGACGACAAGGACCGCGACCGCGATGACAAGATCGACGGCGACAAGCAGGTCCGGGCCGATCGGATCGACGACGGCCTGGACGGCAGGAACGGCCTGGACGGCAAGGACGATCGGGACGGCAGGAACGGCCTGGACGGCCTGGACGGCAAGGACGATCGGGACGGCAAGGACGGCAAGGACAACTGGTTCCGCTGGGACGACAAGAAGCGCGACTGCGTCGTCGGTGGCGTCGGTGGCGTCGGTGCCGGAGTCGGGCCGGGGGGCGGGCCGGGGGGCGGGGGGGGGGCCGGGGGGCGGGCCGGGGGCCGGTGTCGCCGCAGGTGGCGGCGGGATGGCCGACCCCGGGTCCTCACCCCTGCTCCCGCTGGCCGGTGCGGCAGTAGGCGCCCTGCTGATCGGCGCCGGGGTTGCCCGACGGCGTGCCCAGGGCGCGAGCTGACCCTGCTGTTCGGCGGCCATGCGGCGTACAGACACCTCGTGGGTGACGGCCTCGGCCTGGTCCCACGCGGAGCCCACGCACGAGGGCCGGGGGTCGCGCCGTTGACGACGCGACCCCCGGTCACCGTAGTGGTCGCCGGTACGGTAACGTTGCTGCCGTACGGGACGTGGCGCAGCTTGGTAGCGCACCAGACTGGGGGTCTGGGGGTCGCAGGTTCAAATCCTGTCGTCCCGACAGAGGTGGTAAAACCCGTTGGTCAGGCTTGTGAGCCTGCTCAACGGGTTTTTTCGTCGTAAGCCGCCGTCCGGCCGGTCCGGAAAACCCGCCCGGCTGGCGGCCGGAACCCGGTCCAACCGTCAGCCGCCGCCCCTGCGGTCGCCGCGTTCACGCACCCGCACCGAGATCGAGATGGGCGAACCGGCGAAGCCGAAGTCCTCCCGGAGCCGGCGTTCCAGGAACCGGCGGTAGGACGACTCCAGAAAACCCGTCGTGAACACCACGAACCGCGGCGGGCGCACTCCGGCCTGGGTCGCGAACAGAACCTTCGGAACCCGCCCTCCACGCGCTGGCGGCGGGGTCGCAGCGACGACCTCACCCAGCCAGGTGTTCAGCCGGCCGGTCGGGATCCGGGTACCCCAGGATTCCAGCGCGGTGCGCAGCGCGGGGGCGAGCCGGTCGGTCGCACGCCCGGTACGGGCTGAGACGTTCACCCGCGGCGCCCACGCGACCCGGCCGAGGTCGCGGACGATCTCCCGTTCCAGGGTGAGCCGGCGGTCGGTGTCCACCAAGTCCCACTTGTTGAAGGCGAGGACGAGGGCCCGTCCCGCGTCGACGACCATCGAGATGACCCGCTGGTCCTGCTCGGTCACCGGCTCGTCCGCGGCGAGCAGGACGATGGCGACCTCGGCGGCTTCCAGGGCCGAGGCGGTGCGCAGCGACGAATAGTACTCGGCGCCGGAGGCCTCCCGGACGCGACGGCGCAGCCCGGCGGTGTCGATGAACATCCACTCCTCGCCGCCGACCGTCACCAGCTCGTCGACCGGGTCCCGGGTGGTGCCGGCGACGTCGTGCACCAACGACCGCCGGCTGCCGGCGAGCTTGTTCAGCAGACGCGACTTGCCGACGTTGGGCCGGCCGATCAGTGCGACCCGCCGGGGGCCGTCGGACTCGGTGAGGATCTCGCGCGGCGCCTCGGGCAACGCGGCGAGCACGGCGTCGAGCAGGTCTCCGCTGCCCCGGCCGTGCAGGGCCGAGACCGGGTGCGGCTCGCCGAGCCCGAGGCTCCACAGCGCCGCCGCATCAGCCTCGAATCGTACGTCGTCGACCTTGTTCGCCACCAGGATCACTGGCAGCCCGCAGCGGTGCAGCACCCGGGCGACCGCCTCGTCGGCGTCGGTGGCGCCGGTGACGACGTCCACGATGAACAGCACCGCATCGGCGGTGTCGAGCGCCGCGCGGGCCTGCTCGGAGACCTGGGCGGCCAGCCCCGTCGCGTCGGGTTCCCAGCCGCCGGTGTCGACGAGGGTGAACCGCCGCCCGCTCCAGACCGCGTCGTAGGCGACGCGATCACGGGTCACCCCGGGGACGTCCTCGACGACCGCGGCGCGCCGGCCGAGGATGCGGTTGACCAACGTCGACTTGCCCACGTTGGGTCGCCCCACAACGGCCACCACCGGTTGACCGGCCCCGGGGCTCGCGAACTCGCCGTCGAGCTCGCCGACGAACCCGTCGGGGCCACCGACGTCATCGCCGAAGCCACCGACGTCATCGCCGAGGCCACCGTTGGCGAACCGGTCGAACCCGGCCGCGCCGAGGTCCGTTGATAGGTCTTGTCCGCTCATCACTGTCACTGCCAACTGTCATCGTGGGACGGGATCGCCTGTGATTCCCGGGCTCGGCGCCGGGCACTCGAGCGTGGTCGGATCGCCGGGGGCTCTCACCCGCCCGTCCGGAGCGAGCAGCGATCTTGCTCAGGTTACCCGGAGCCGGCCCGGTCGGCCCCGCCGGTCCCGCCGGCCTCACCGCAGGCCTCACCGCAGGCCTTTCCGGCCCGGACGGTCGCCAGATGGTCGAGCAGGCGCACCCGGATGTCCTCCGCGACGGCGGCCAGCGCCTTGCGCGAACGTGGGTTCGCCGGCACCTCCACCGCGAACGGCGCACCGAAGACTACCCGGATCGGCACCGACCGGCGCGGCCAGCGCGCCCCCCGGGGCAGGGCGGCACCGGTGTTGATGCAGGCCACCGGTAGGACGCGGCAGCGGCCGTGCACCGCGAGGTAGGCGATACCGTGCTGGACCGCCGCCATCTCCCCGCTGCCCCGGGTGCCCTCGGGGAACAACCCGATCGCCCCGCCGCGGGAGAGCTCGTCCAGTGCGGTGTGCAGGGCCTCCCGGTCGGCCCGATCACGATCGATCGGAATCTGACCGCTGAACAGCAACGCCCGGCCGAGCACCCCCCGGTACATCTCGATCTTGCTCAGGCAGCGCACGGTCCGCGGGGACTCGATCACCACCAACGGGCCATCCAGCCAACTGCTGTGGTTCCCAGCGAAGATCAACGGTTCGTCGAAGGGGACGTTCTCGAGCCCCTCCAGGCTGATCTGCATGACCACCCGGTTGAGGAACCAGCGGACCCCGGGCTTGAGGACGCGGTGCGGGAGGTCGTTGTAGACCGGTGACGCGGCACCCCGGTGGACCGGTCCACGCGCGACCCGGGCGGCCCGCCCGGCCGCCTCCGCGGCACGTTCGCCGGCACCGTCGCCCGGCCGAGCGGCCTCAGCGCGGGGAGCCTCAGCGCGGGGGTTCGACGTGGTCATCTCGTCCGGTTCGGCAGCTGCTCGCAACGCCGAAGCACCTCGTCGACGACTTCGGGCACCGACCGGGCCGTCGAGTCCAGAACCATCGCGTCGGGCGGGATGGCCAGCGGGTCCGCCGCCCGGTTGCTGTCGAGCGCGTCGCGCCGGTCGAGTTCGGCGAGGGTCCGGGCGACGTCGTCAACGCCCTTCTCCCCGAGCTGGCGGGAGCGACGCAGCGCACGGACCTCGGTCGAGGCGGTGAGGAAGACCTTGATCTGGGCGCCCGGCGCCACGACCGAGCCGATGTCGCGACCCTCCACGACGATGCCGCCGGCCGGCAACGCGGCGGCGATCACCTGACGCTGTTGAGTGACGAGCAACGCCCGCACCGCCGGCACCGCCGCGATCGCACTGACCGCGTTGGTCACCGCGCGGGTGCGGATCTGGGCGTCCACCCCGACACCGTCGATGGCGATCGAGGGCTCGTCCGGGTCCGTACCGACCGAGATCACCGCCCGCTCGGCCAGCTCCGCGACCGCCGCCGGGTCCTCGATGTCGATCCGCCGTTCCAGCGCGAGCTGGGTGACTGCGCGGTACATCGCCCCGGTGTCGAGGTACCGCAGGCCGAGACGGCGGGCGATCTCGCGGGCCACGGTGCTCTTCCCCGACCCTCCGGGACCGTCGACCGCCACGATCAGACCCTCGGCCCCGCCTTCGTGGACCGCGGGACCATCTCCCTCGGACCCGAGCGGCGCAGACGTTCCCTCCCGGCTGTCGGTGACCATGCTTCCTGCCGACAGCGCAGACCCGTGGTCGGGCTTCACCCGATTCCTCCGTCCCGGTCACATAATAAATGTTGTCGGATCGCGCCCCCGCGGATGCCGACATGTGCAACCCGGATCAGGCTACTCGGTACGGCATCAGGATCGCCGGTATGCCGTCCAGCCGTTGAGCGTCAATCGGTCGACGAGCTCGTCCGCGGCCGTCGGGTCCACCGCGAGCTCGACGATGCCGGCGGGTGCGTCGAGGCTGTGCTCGAAGGGCCCGACATCCTCGATGTTGATCTGCCACTGGCTGATGAAGCCGACGAGCGCGGCGAGCTGGCCAGGTCGGTCATCGAGCACGACCCCCACCCAGCCCCAGGACTGCGCCGGGGCGCCGGGCTTGCGCGGAAGCAGCGCACGGCCGGCCTGGCCGCACCGCATGAGCCGGGAGACCGCGGCGGTGACCTCGTCACCGGAACCGGTGTCGAGGACGCCGGCGAGCGCGGTGAGCTGGGCGCCGAGGGAACGTACCCGCTCGGCGATCGGGCCGCGGTTACCCTCGATGATCCCCGACCACAGCTCGGCGTCGCTGTCGGCGAGCCGGGTGGTGTCGCGGAACCCCTGCCCGACGAAGGGCACGTCCCGTTCCGGCAGCCCGACGAGCACCCCCGCGAGCGCGCTCGCGACGATCTGGGGCACGTGGGAGACCGACGCCATCGCCGCGTCGTGACGCTGCGGGGTGGTCCGCACCGGCGTGGCCCCGCAGGCGAACGCCAGCGCCACCGTGGCGTGCACCGCGGCCGACCCGGTGTGCGGGACGGGACAGACCGCCCAGACCCGCTCGGCGAACAGGTCCGCCCGGGCGGAGACGGCCCCGTGCCGTTCCCGGCCGGCGATGGGGTGGGCTGGGCACCACGTCGTGAGGTCGCAGCCGAGCTGGACTCCCTCGACCAACGGTCGGACCTTGACGCTGCCGGCGTCGCTGATCGTGTCCGCGAGGCCGGAGCGGGCCAGGGCGCGTACCTGGGCCGCGACACTCGGCAGCGGGGTGGCGACGACCGCATGATCGACCCGCTCCCCCGCCCACGGCCGCCCGGCCCCCATCTTCTCGGCAAGCGCAACCTGTGCCTCGTCCACGTCGCGGAGCAGGACCTCGATGCCCCTTGCCGACAGCGCGAGACCGATACTGGTCCCGATCAGGCCCGTGCCGACGACCCCGACCCGGCGCAGGCGCGGAAGGCATGCGACATCCCATCCCGACCCGACCATGGCCTTGAGCCTAAAGCCTCGAGACCGACGCCGTGATACAGGGTGCCGATCTCGTGACGGGTGAGGTGACGGGCCCGCCCAGCGCGCAGGGTTCCCAGCGACACCGCCCCGAACCGGGTGCGCACCAGCCGATGCACCGGGTGGCCGACGGCGTCCATCATCCGGCGGACGACGTGCTTGCGCCCTTCGTGCACAACGACCTCGACCATCACCCGTCCGTTCGCGTTGTCGACGACGCGCGCCGAGTCCGCGCGCACCGGGCCGTCGTCGAGTTCGACCTCCGCGCGCAGCTGGCGCAGGACGTCGCGGCGCAGCGGACCGGACACCTCGACGAGGTAGGTCTTGGGGACGGCGAACGAGGGATGGGTGAGCCGGTGCGCGAGCTCCCCGTCGTTGGTGACGAGCAGCAGCCCCTCGCTGTCGGCGTCGAGCCGGCCGACGTGGAACAGCCCGCCGCCGAACTCCATGAGCAGATCCGCGATCGTCGGCCGGCCCCGGTCGTCCGACATCGCCGAGAGCACCCCGCGCGGCTTGTTCAACGCCAAGTGGACCAGGCCCGCCCTGGTGACGATCCGCTCACCGTCGACCTCGATGAGGGCGGTTTCGGGATCGACCCGGCGGCCCTGCTCGCGCACCACGGTGCCATCCACCCGGACCCGACCGGCAGCGATCAACTCCTCGCTGTGCCGGCGGGAGCCCACCCCGGCGGCGGCCAGCACCTTCTGCAGCCGGATGCCCTGGTCCTGGGGCTCGTCCGGGCGGTCACCGGTACTCATGACGGGAACCTGGTGCTCATGACGTAACAATGTCATCAATCTCATCGAGACCGGGCAGCAGGGGGGCGAGCGGCGGCAGTTCGTCGAGCCCGCGCAGCCCCATCCGTTCGAGAAAGTAGTCGGTGGTGCCGTAGAGGATCGCGCCGGTCTCCGGATCGTGCCCTACCTCCTCGACCAGGCCGCGGGCGGTGAGGGTGCGGATGACTCCGTCGGCGGAGACACCCCGCACCGCCGAGATCCGCCCCCGGCTCACCGGCTGCTGGTAGGCGACGACGGCCATGGTCTCCAGCGCAGCCTGCGACAGCCGGGCCGACTGGCCGGCGAGCACGAATCGCTCGACCCAGGGGGCGCACTCGTCCGCAGTGTAGAAGCGCCAGCCGCCACCGGTGTGCCGCAGCCGGAAGCCGCAGCCGTCGCGGGCATACTGCTCGGCGAGCTGCGCGAGCAGCCGCTCGACCTCCAGCGCCGGGGCGCCGAGGCCGGTCGCGAGCTCCGCGACGCCGACCGGCTTCTCCGCGACCATGAGGACCGCCTCAAGCAACGCACCCAGCGGCGGCCGGGCCTCCCCGGCAGTCCCGGCAGTCCCGGCAGTCCCAGTCACGACGCCACCTCCCGCGACTCCTCCTCCGCGTCCCCACCGTACCGATCAGATCCGAACAGCCCGTGGCCGATCGGCGGGGCGTCGGCCTCGACCGCCGGATCCAGGGCGATCCAGCGCACCGTCAGCTCACCGAGCGGGACCTGCTGGTCGAAGGAGATCCGGCCCTCGCGGAAGAGCTCCAGCAGCGCCAGGAACCGGGCCACCACCTCGATGGTCTGCCGGCAGCCGACGCACAGCATCCCGAAGGTCGCGGTGCCCACCTCGCGCAGCATCGCGATGACGGCGAGCATATGCTCCCGCACGCTGATCCGGGGCAGGTGCACGTGATCGGTCGCGACCAGCGGCGGCAGCGGCGGCTCACGCAGCCGGGCCGCGAGCGCCGCGAGCTCCGTCGGGCCGATGCCAATCTGGACCTCCGGCAGCGCGGCGGCGTAACGGGGCTCCAGGGGTACCGCCCGGGGGGTATGGCGCGCCTCCAGGGCCATGAGGCCGGCGAAGAGCGCCGCAGCCTCCTTGTACGCCTTGTACTGCAGTAGCCGGGCGAAAAGCAGGTCGCGGGCCTCCAGCAGGGCCAGGTCCGCCGACTCGTCCTCGGACAGGGCACCCGGCAGCAGCCGGGCCGCCTTCAGGTCGAGCAGGGTCGCCGCGATCACCAGGAACTCGGTGGCCTGGCCGAGGTCGAACTGGTCCCCCAGCCGCCGGATGTGCGCGACAAACTCGTCGGTGACCTGGGAGAGCGCGACCTCGGTCACGTCGAGGCGATGCTTGGCGATGAGCGAGAGCAGCAGGTCGAAGGGGCCGGTGAAGTTGTCGAGTTCGACGACGAAGGTCTCCGTGCGCCCACCACGACCCGTCGGCACGCCGGTACGCGGGGCGGCCATCCCGTCGGCCTGGTCGGCCTGGTCGGCCGGAGCAGCTCGAGACCGGGTCATGGCGCCACGCTACGCCCCGGCGGCGTCGGCGTGATCATCATCACCCCAGGTTGAGGCCTATCAGCGAGGCGAGTCCCCGCAGCAACGGGCCGATGAGCTGGCCGATGACCGAGGGGAATCCGACGAACAGCACCGGCAGCAGCAACAACGCCAGCAGGATGCCCAACCCGATGTTGCGCTCGGCTAACTGGTACCGGGCTTTGCGCCAGCCGGCCGTGGTCGGGCCGAGCAGGAACAGCAGCCGCCCGGCGTCTGTCGGGGGGACCGGGATCAGGCTGACGATGAACATCGACCCGAACGTGACGGCCATCCACAACGCGAGCTCGGCACCGAAGCTGTTCGGCACCGTCACCTCGGTGACGCGGTCACCGAGCCGCACCAGCCCCGGCTCGCCGAGCGGCTGGAACACCGCCAGGGTTGCCAGGGCGAGCAGGAGATACGCCAGCGGTCCGGCCAGGACGGCGGCGGCCACGTGGAACCGGCGCCGCCGCCACACGTCGTTCATGGGCACCGACTCGGCCCAGCCGTAGCCGACGACGAAGACAGCGACTCCGCTGAACGGGCTGAGCCGGCCCTTCAGGCCCGTCGTCAGCCGCCCCGAGCGCATCGGGGTCGGGTCACGGACTAGCCGGGCCACGAGCACCTGGGCGGCGTCGTGGGCGAAGATCCCGATGAGGAAGGCGAGGAGGATCCCGAGAAGCGCCGCGGGTTCGGCAAGGTGGAACAGCACGTCGCTACCTTTTCGCCCCGATCGCCCCGTTGTCTCGGTTCAGCCGACGGCCGGCGGCGTGTCGTGCCGGACCATCAGTTCCCGGGCGAGTCGCCGGTAGCCAGCAGCCCCCACCGACGTCGGGGCGTAGGTGGTGATCGGCTCGCCGGCCACCGTGGTCTCCGGGAACCGAACCGTCCTGTTGATCACAGTGTGGAACACCTCGTCCGGGAACCGTTCGACGACCCGGGCCAGCACCTCCCGGGCATGCAGGGTGCGGGCGTCGTACATGGTCGCCAGAATACCGGCGAGCTCCAGGCGTGAGTTGAGCCGCTCGCGCACCTTGTCAATAGTCTGCAACAGCAGCGCCACTCCCCGCAGCGCGAAGTACTCGCATTCCAGCGGGACGATGACGGCGTCCGCCGCCGTCAGCGCGTTCACGGTCAGCAGGCCGAGCGAGGGCTGGCAGTCGACGAGGATGACGTCGTACTCGTCGAGGATCGGCGCCAGCGCGCGGGCGAGGCTGTGCTCGCGGCCGACCTCGGTGACCAGCAGCACCTCCGCGGCGGACAGGTCGATGTTGCTCGGCAGCAGGTCGAGCCCGTCGACCTGGGTCTCGACGATCACCTCGCGGACGTCGGCGTCCCCGCCCAGCAGGAGGTCGTGCACCGTCAGGTCGAACTGCATCGGGTTGACGCCGAGCCCGACCGACAGCGCACCCTGAGGATCGAAGTCGACGAGGAGTACCCGCCGGCCGTACTCCGCGAGCGCGGCACCCAGGTTGATCGTGCTGGTGGTCTTGCCGACCCCGCCCTTCTGGTTGCACATCGCGACGATCCAGGCGGGACCGTGCGACGCCAGCGGGGGCGGGACGGGAAACGACGGCAGCGGCCGCCCGGTGGGCCCGGGCTCGCCCACCCCGGCATCGACACTCTCACCGCCGGCCTCGAGCCGCCCGTCCTCGGACAGGCGGGGATCACCGACCGTCACCTCCCCGTAGAAGCGGCGGGTCGGTGAGGCGACGGACGACGTGTCGGTGAAACGGACCACTGAGGGGTTGCTCCTTCTACAAAGAGCAGAAACGGACCGGTACGAGCGTACCGACACCGACCCGTTCTCGGTGGCGCCGGGTGGCCGTAAAGCGGCGTGTCGCGCCATGAGCGGCGTGACCACGTTGGACGGACCCCACCTGTGTTGGACGGAGCCCACCAACGGAGGTAGGAAAGTCAGACATCGGGGTGACCGCTCCGGTTCGACGAGGGATTCATCTCTCCGACCAGTGCTCGAGGAGACTCGAGGAGAAGGGATCCGGGATGAGCGCGCAGACGGTGGAAGCGGTGGTGGCCCGGGAGAAGGGCGCCGCGGTCTCGCTGGAGCAGATCGTTGTTCCAGATCCGGGTCCGGGCGAGGCACGGGTACGGGTGCGCGCCTGCGGCGTATGCCATACCGACCTGCACTACCGCGAGGGCGCGATCAACGACGACTATCCGTTCCTGTTGGGGCACGAGGCGGCCGGCACCGTCGAATCGGTGGGCGAGGGCGTGGTGGGTCTGGCCCCCGGTGACTACGTGGTGCTGGCCTGGCGGGCCCCCTGCGGAACCTGCCGGGCCTGTCGGCGCGGCATGGCCTGGTATTGCTTCGACTCCCGCAACGCGCGAAATTCGATGACCCTGGCGGACGGGACGCCGCTGGCGCCGGCGCTGGGCATCGGTGCGTTCACGCCGCTGACCCTGGTCGCCGCGGGCCAGTGCGTGCTGGTGGACCCCGCAGCCCGGCCAGAGGCGGCCGGGCTGATCGGCTGCGGGGTGATGGCCGGTTTCGGTGCCGCCGTGAACACCGGCAGGGTCACCCGGGGTGAGACGGTGGCAGTGATCGGCTGCGGCGGGGTCGGCGACGCGGCGATCGCCGGCGCCTCGATCGCGGGAGCACGGAAGATCATCGCGGTCGATGTCGACGACCGGAAGCTCACCTGGGCCCGACACTTCGGTGCCACCGATGTCGTGAATGCCACGGCAGGCGATCCGGTGGCGGCCATCCGGGCGCTCACCGACGGCTTCGGCGCCGATGTGGTCATTGAGGCGGTGGGCCGCCCAGAGACCTACCGCCAGGCCTTCGACGCCCGCGACCTGGCGGGACGGCTGGTCCTGGTGGGTGTACCCGACCCGGCGATGACCGTGGAGCTGCCGCTCGCCGAGGTCCTCGGCCGCGGCGGTCACCTGTCGTCGTCCTGGTACGGCGACAGCCTGCCGAGCCGCGACTTCCCGATCCTCATCGACCTCTATCGCCGGGGCCGGCTAGACCTCGATGCCTTCGTCACCGAGACCATCGGGATCGGCGACGTCGAGGAGGCGTTCACCCGGATGCAGCGCGGCGACGTGTTGCGCAGCGTCGTCATCCTCTGAGTCGTCGTTCACCGGGCCGCCGTCTACTGAACCATCGTTCACTGAACCTTTGTTTACTGGCGAGGTTCGTCGCCGGCGGGCCCACCCGGAGCCGGGAACCGCCGGATACGGTCGACCCCACCGGGTGCACCGCCGTCCGACGGCACCCGCGACACGCGCAGCGGGCAGCGGGCAGACCGATCGGGTCGAGGAGGGGACGCAATGATCGTCAATACCGGGCTTCGGGTGGATCGGGTGATCACGCGCGGCGACTTCACGCTCGACGGTCAGTCGTTCGCGGTCGACAACAACGTCTGGCTCGTGGGAAACGACGACGAGGTACTGGTCATCGACGCCGCGCACGACCCGTCGGTAATCGCGGCGGCCATCGGCACCCGCGTGGTCACATCGATCATCGCTACGCACGGTCATAACGACCACATCAATGCGGCGGCGGAGCTCGCGGACCTGGTCCGGGCGCCCATCGCGCTGCACCCCGCCGACGTGGTGCTGTGGAAGGCGATCTATCCGCACCGGGCGCCCGACCGTGCGCTCGCGGACGGACAGCTCATCGGTCTGCCCGAAGGTGGCGCGCTGCGCGTCCTGCACACCCCGGGCCACTCTCCCGGCGGGATCTGCCTGTTCGGGAAGATCAACGGCGACCCGGTCCTGTTCAGCGGCGACACACTCTTCCGCGGGGGTCCCGGGGCGACCGGGCGGTCCTACTCCGACTTCCCGACCATCCTGGCCTCGATCCGTACCAGGCTGCTCACCCTGCCCGCGCACACCGTCGTGCACACCGGTCACGGCGACGACACGACCATCGGTGAGGAGGGTGTCGACTACGACGACTGGGTGAGCCGCGGCCGCTGACCGGCCGCTTCCCCGCATCACCGCCCGGTGTGCACACCGGGCTAGGGTCGGCCCGCGGTGCGCCGGGTGCCGGTGCTCTGCCCACGACGCGCCGCCCACATCGGGGAGACGATCGCGACCAGCGCGACCGCGACACCAACCTGCAGGATGTGCCGGATCCAGTCGAAGCCGCCGGTGTGGCGCACGCCGAGCGCGCTCGCGATCACGTTACCCACCAGCGCGCCGATGATGCCGAACCCGACCGTCAGCCAGAGTGGGATGTTCTGCCGACCCCGGACGATCAGACGGGCCAGAAGACCGATCACCAGACCGGCCAGAACGATCCAGAGAATTTGGAACACCGGGCACCCCCAGAGCGTGAGTCTGCCTCCTCTTCGTCTCCATGAACCCGGCCGTACAAACACCGCGGGCACCCGACCTGCACCGGATGCACAAACCTTCCTTATTTAGTTTTTTCCTGAAAAATGGGCCCAACCCGGCGGAACACCACCGTAAACATTTGGCCCAGGAGTACGTCCCGATCGGGCCGGGACGTCCA
>NZ_CDWTMG010000020.1:26147-43378 GCF_977945845.1 Frankia sp. CcMO1 | reverse complement strand
CGGGCCGGCTGAGCGACACCGCGGTCGCCGCCGTCCTCGCGACGATCGGCCTGCGCGGTGGGCCCGGCCCGGCCGGCGACTCCTTGGCCCACGGGCCGGCGGCCAACGAGACGGCGGCCCACGGGCCGGCGGCCAGCGGGACCTCGGGCATCGGGACCTGGGTCACCGTGGACGGCCGGTTCGGTAACGGGGTCCTGACCGGCGGGTGGCGCAAGGAAACCGCCGGCTACATCGGTGAGGGCGCCCGCGAGGCGGCCAGGCGGGCCCGGCTCGACCACCTGCGCGCCGAGGCGGCCCGGATCGAGCTACGGCTCGACGAACTGGCCGCGGCCGCCGCGGAGCTGGCCGGCCGGCAGCTCTCGCTGGCCGCCGAGCACGGGGCCCGGCCCTCCGACGGCGACCTGCGCGAGGCGCACGCGCAGCTGGCCACGGAGCACAAGGCCAAGCGGCGGATCGACGCCCAGCACCAGGAGGCGGCAGCTGTCGCGGCCCGCCGGCAGCAGGCCGCGGGTGAGGCACGGGCTGCGGCCGAGGAGTTCGCCGGCGACGTGCGCCTGCCCGCGGAGCCGGCCGCGCTGGCCGGCGTCCGGGACGCCCTGGGTGACTATCGGGCGGAGCTGGCCGCGCTGTGGCCGGCGGCGGAGTCGCTGGACCGGTCCCGCCGCGCGGCGACCGAGGCGGAACACGAACTCACCCTCGCGCTGGAACGCCAGGAACAGGCGGCCGAGGCGGTCGCCGAGGCGCAGACGCAGGCCGACGCGGCCGCCGAGCGTCACCGGGTCCTGGTCGAGACGGCCGGCGCCGCCGTCGACGAGCTGTTCCGCAAACTGGCCGCCGTCGACACCGAACTCGACCGGTGCGGGCAGCGGGAGAAGCAGGCGCGGGCCGCCGAACAGGATGCGCTCGACGCCCGGGGCCGGGCTCACGGCCGGCGTGAGACGTTGCGGGAGGCGATCACCACCGCCGCGGCCGAACGCGAGGCGGCTGTCGCGAAGCTCCGGGCGTTCGCGGCCACCGGCCTGCTCGCGGTCGCCGTCCCGGGCCTGGAGATCCCGGACCCGGCTGCCGGCTGGGCGCCGTACCCTGCGATCACGCTCGCCCGGGCGGTCAACGCCGCCCTCGACGACGTCGACGACACCGACCGCCGGTGGGAGCTGGCGCAGCAGCGGGTGTCGGCCGAGCACAAGGTTCTCACCGACGCGCTGTCCCGGCACGGCCACTCGGTCGGGATGATCGTCTCCGACGGCGTGATCGTGGTCGACGTCCTGTTCCAGGGCCGCAAGCAGGACATCCCGGCCCTGGTCGCCGCGCTGGAGGCGGAGACCGGACAGCGGGCGATGCTGCTGTCCGCGAAGGAACGCGAGATCCTGGAGAACCACCTCGTGAACGAGGTGGCCGGCGCCCTGCAGGAACTGATCAGCGACGCCGAGAGCCAGGTCCGCCGGATCAACACGGACCTCGCACAACGGCCCACGTCGACCGGCATGCGGCTGCGGTTGCAGTGGCGGGTCGCCCGCAGCGCCCCCGAGGGGCTCAGCGCGGTGCGCGACCGGCTGCTGCGGCAGACGGCCGACGCCTGGAGCCCCGCCGAGCGGACCGCCGTCGGCGCGTTCCTCCAGGAGCAGATCAACCGGGAGCACAGCGCGGACACCACCGGCGGATGGGCCGAGCAGTTGACCCGTGCCCTGGACTACCGCGGCTGGCACGAGTTCGCTGTGCAGCGATTCCAGGACGGTCAGTGGCGGCCGGCGAGCGGTCCGGCATCCGGTGGTGAGCGGGTGCTCGCGGCGTCGGTGCCGCTGTTCGCAGCCGCCTCGTCGTTCTACGACTCCTCCGGCAACCGGCATGCACCCCGCCTGGTCGCCCTGGACGAGGCGTTCGCCGGGGTGGACGACGACTCGCGGGCCAAGTGCCTGGGCCTGCTCGCCACGTTCGACCTCGATGTGGTGATGACCAGCGAGCGCGAGTGGGGCTGCTACCCGCAGGTCCCCGGCCTGGCGATCGCGCAGCTGTCCCGCCGGGACGGCATCGACGCCGTGCTCGTCACGCCGTGGCGGTGGGACGGGCACGAGCGCACCCGCGTCGACCGGCCGGTGCCCTACCAGCCCCAGCTACTCGACCAGCCCCAGCCGCTCCATCCGGCGCAGGGCGGCGACACCGAGCCCCTGCCGTTCGAGTGAGCGCGTCGTCGACCGGAGCCGCCCGCGATACGGGAGCCGCCCGCGATGTGGAACGGCTGCGCCGTCTGCTGGGCGGTGAGCACACGGCGTGGCTGCTCGACCGGGTGCGGCGCAGGATCGAGCTGGGCCGGCCGCTCACCGGGACAGTCACCCTCGGCCGGGCCAGCGCGGACCAGCGGCGGGGGGGTCGAGCGGCTGCTGGGCCGCCGGGCCGGCGCCGGCGCCTCGCTGTCCGTGTCGTTGGACGAGGTCGACGCGGTGCTGCGGTCCAGCGGCGCCGCGCCGGGCGGACTCGCCGCCGCCGTCCGCCAGCTCACCGGGGATGTCACGGAGCGGGCGGAGCTGGCCGCGGCGCAGTCACGGGCCTGGGCGCAGGCGCACCAGCCCCTGGACGACCTCCTCGCCCGGCGCCCCGAACTCACCCCCTGGCGGTCCTGGCTGGACAGCACCGGCCTGCTGCGCCGGCTGGCTGGCACCCCGGACGCGGCGGTGCCGCTGGTCGCCGACCTGGTCCGGGTGCTCGACGCGTTGCCCTCACCCGGCGTGGCGCTGGGCCGGCTGGCCGCCACCAGCACCGGCGACGCGCACGCGCTCGACGACGGCCGGCCGCTGGCGACGCTGGCCTTGGCGGCGGCCCGGGTACTGGGCGGATCCCACCCGGCGGGTGACGGCTCGGCCGCGGGCCGCCGCGCCGCGTGGGCCGCTGCCGGGGTGCACCGTGACGAACTGTCGTCCACGGTGCTCTGCCTGGGCCTGCCGGGCGGGGCGGACAGCCCGGCAGGCCGGATCCTGGCCATCTGTCGTGAGGCGGGGGAGCCCTGCGTGCTCACTCTGCGCCAGGTCGGCCCGGGCCAGGACTGCGGCGACCTCGGGGTGGGCCTCGGAATGGTGTACCTGTGTGAGAATCCGATCGTGCTGGCCAGCGCCGCCGACGAACTGGCGGGCCGCACCCCGCCGCTGGTGTGCGTGAACGGCCAGCCGTCGGCCGCCGTCATCGGCCTGCTCTCGGCGCTCGCCGGCCAGGGCGCGCGGTTCGCCTACCACGGCGACTTCGACTGGGGCGGCCTCCGCATCGCCAACGGGCTGCGGGAACGGATCGGCTGGCGGCCACGGCGTTTCGACGCCCGGTCCTATCAGGCGGCGCTGGCCACGGTGACCGGCGGCGAGCTGGCTGGCCGGCCGGTCGACGCGGCCTGGGACCCCGACCTGCGCCCCGCGCTGGAGCACCATGCGATCAGAGTGGACGAGGAACTCGTCCTCGCCGAGCTGATCGACAACCTCAGCGCCCCACACGACCGATAACCCTCGGTAACATTCGGTAGCACTCGGTAGATGAAGGCCAGGCGCTCAAGGGTGCGGCCGGTAGAGTCCCGGCGACACGCGCGGGCAGCAGGTCGGCAACCTCGCTCGTCCGGGCGCCCTGGCCGGCGAGAGCAGCGATGATCGTCTGGTCTTCGTCGACGACGAGCAGCGGCGCCCGGTGCGGCAGGCGCATACTGGAGGCGATGACCAAGTCAGCGGTACCCAGGCCCCGTCTGTCCACCAGCCCCTTCAAGGCCCCGGTCACCCCGCCGTGCAAGCGGTTCGCCGTAGGAGACCGGGTCACCCACGACAGGTACGGCCTCGGCCAGGTGACCGGGGTCGAAGAAGAAATCGCCGTCCTCGTCGATTTCGGTTCCCAGCAGGAACGCATTCTGAGCCCGTTCAGCAAGATGTCCCGTCTCTGACGCCGTGAGGCTTCGATTCGCGGAACCCGAAGACGGCACGTAGGCGGCGGAAGGTCCCGCGGGCAAGCCTGTCACCGCCCTGACATCCTACCCCTCGTTCCACTCCGGCAGCCCACCCCGAAAGCGAGACATCTCATCGCCACCACCTCGATCCCCCTCTTCTCCGCGTCGGAGCCGCCGCGGTCTCTGCCGCGGCAGGAGCCCCCGCCTCTGACGATCCGCCTCTTCCAGGCACCCGACTTCGGGCCGTCTGATGTCGAGATCATCGATTTCGCGGTCACGGACGTCGAGACCGTCGCCTTCCAGGCGCCCGTCGTCGAGCGCCCGCCCGCGCTGGATCCCCGTCGTCATCGAGCACGGCCCCGCCGATCGTAGGCTCCGGGCGCTGTCCGGGTAGGGCGCGCAGCCACGCGCACCAGGCGTCGACCCCCTGGCCGGTACGGGCGCTGACCTCCAGCACGGCCACGCCCGGGTTGACGTCGGCGAGGTTCTTCCGGAACGCCTCGAGGTCGAAGTCGAGATGGGGAAGCAGGTCCGTCTTGTTGACGAGCACCAGGTCGGCCGAGCGGAACATGACCGGGTACTTGAGGGGCTTCTCCTCGCCCTCGGTGACGGCGAACACCATCGCGCGCAGGTCCTCCCCGACCTCGAACTCGGCGGGGCACACCAGGTTGCCGACGTTCTCGATAACGACGAGATCGAGGTCGCGCAGGGGCAGCCGGCCCAGCGCCGAGGCGACCATGGGCGCGTCCAGGTGGCACTCCCCGCCGAACCCGTTACCGGTGTTGATCAGGACGATCGCCGCGCCGAGCCCGTCGAGGCGGTCGGCGTCGATGCTGGTCTCGATGTCGCCCTCGATGATCCCGACCCGCAGATACGGGCCGAGACGGCGCAGCGTCTCGACCAGCAGGGTGGTCTTACCGGCGCCGGGAGCGGACATCAGGTTCACCACCGTGACGCCGGCGGCGTCGAAGGCGGCCCGGTTCGCCAGCGCGACCCGCTCGTTCTCCCCGAGGATCCGCTCGAGGACCTCGACCCGTTCGGGCCCGGTGCCATAGCCGGAATGGTCCCCGACGGACACCCCGGCCGGTGAGTGCGGACCCGAGTGCTCGTGCGGCGCCCCTTCCGGGTGGGGATGCCCCCCTTCCGGGTGGGGATGGAAGCGACCCACCGCGCGTCACGCCTCCACGGTGCCGGGAACTACCGGGTCGGGAGCCGCCGGGTCGGAAGCCACCTCGAACGAGGTGACGAGGAACTCCTCGCCGGTGACGATGGTGACGCCGGCCGCGCCGCAGGTGCCGCAGCGCAGCACCCGGTCCGCCAGCTCGCCGCGGGTCCCGCACACCCGGCAGCACACACTGACCGGCACGCTCTCGACCTCCAGCACAGACCCGGCCAGCACGGACCCGGCCAGCACCTGCCCGCCGGGGGGATCGGCGCCGTTCCCCGGCGGCCCATCGCTCTCCGGGGGCCCAGCGTTCATCAGCTTCCAGCAGTAGGCGAGGGTTTCCGGCACGATCTGGCGCAGCTGGCCCACCCGGACGTGCACCCGGGTGACCGGCCGACCGGCCGCGTGCCGGGTGACGACGTCCGCGATCGATCGGCAGACGGACAGCTCGTGCATCGCCCGGTCCTCCCCCGGCACCCTCCGGCGACCCGCCTGATCCGGTGACCCGCCCGAGCCGGCATCGCACCGGCTCACCACTTCGCCGGGCCGCGCCTCGGCGCTCGCCCCACGGGCGTCGATGAGGGCAGGCTGGGATGGCCGGTGCATACCCCACTCTCACCCGGTCGTGTGCGCTTCACCAAACCGCACTGCGCGTTGGTGACTGCGCGTTGGTGGCAGCCTCCGCGCACTGTCGATAGGCGTCCGGCGTTGGGGGACATAGCGTCTGCTCTGCCGGACGTCTCCGTGAGGCGACGGGCCACCCGACGATCACCCGGCCCAGCGGCTTCTGATCACCTCGCCGGAGGGCTCGGTCCGCTCGTGGAGGTGGGCGGTGCGGCGGACCGCGGTGCCGACCACGGCCCGTCCGACGAAGGGAGTGCTGATGTCATCCGTGCTGTGGTTCCAAGGCGGGGCGTGCAGCGGCAACACGATGTCCTTCCTGAACGCCGACGAGCCCAACGTCGTCGACCTGATCACCGACTTCGGGCTGGAACTGCTCTGGCACCCATCGTTGGGGCTGGAGAACGGCGCCCAGGCCCGGGAGCTGTTCACCGACTGCGCGCGGGGTGAGCGGCCGGTCGACATCTTCGTCTTCGAGGGTTCGGTGATCCGCGGCCCGGACGGAAGCGGCGGCTTCGACGTCTTCGCCGAGCGGCCCATGCAGGACTGGGTGCGCGAGCTGGCCGCCCAGGCTCAGGTGGTGGTGGCGATCGGGGACTGCGCCTGCTGGGGCGGGATCCCCGCGACGGCGCCGAACCCGACGGACTCCACCGGGCTGCAGTTCCACAAGCGTGAACGCGGCGGTTTCCTCGGCCCGGGCTTCCGGTCGCGCTCCGGGCTGCCCGTCGTCAACATTCCGGGCTGCCCGGCCCACCCGGACTGGATCACGCAGATCATCGTGGCGCTGGCCACTGGCCGGGCCGCCGACATCGCGCTCGACGAGCTGCACCGGCCACGGACGTTCTTCACGACATTCACTCAGACCGGCTGCACCAGGGCAGAGTACTTCGAATACAAGCAGTCGACCCTGGCTTTCGGGGACGGGACCCGCAAGGGCTGCCTGTTCTATGAGTTCGGCTGCCGCGGCCCGATGACCCACTCCCCGTGCAACCGGATCCTGTGGAACCGCCAGTCGTCGAAGACCCGCGCCGGCATGCCGTGCATCGGGTGCACGGAGCCGGAGTTCCCATTCTTCGACCTCGCCCCCGGCACGGTCTTCAGGACCCGGAAGGTCGGCGGGCTCATTCCACGGGAGGTGCCGGCGGGCAGTGGCCACCTCGGCTACCTGGCACACGCGGCAGCCGCCCGGATAGTCGCCCCGCAGTGGTCGAAGGAGGACATGTTCGTCGTCTAGCCGCCCGGCAGCCGATGACCGATGACCGCGCGTGCTCCGACCGGAGACCGCGAGGAACGGACGGGGAGGAGAGAGGATTCCAATGGCCACCGTCGATCTCAACGTCAGCCCGTTGGGGCGCGTCGAGGGCGACCTCGACGTCCGGGTCACGATCGACGACGGGGTGGTCACCTCGGCGTGGACCGAGGCGGCGATGTTCCGGGGCTTTGAGATCATCCTGCGCGGCAAGGACCCGCAGGCGGGCCTGATCGTGACCCCGCGGATCTGCGGGATCTGCGGGGGCAGCCACCTGTACAAGTCGGCGTACGCGCTGGACGTCGCGTGGCGCACCGAGATGCCGCCCAACGCGACGCTGGTCCGCAACATCGCGCAGGCGTGCGAGACGTTGCAGAGCATCCCGCGCTGCTTCTACGCGCTGTTCGCCATCGACCTCACAAACCGGAAATACGCCTCCTCGCCGCTGTATGAGGAGGCGGTGCGGCGGTTCGCGCCCTACACCGGCAGCAGCTACGGCCCGGCGGTGGTGCTGTCGGCCAAGCCGGTGGAGGTCTACTCCATCTTCGGCGGGCAGTGGCCGCACTCCAGCTTCATGGTGCCCGGCGGGGTGATGTGCGCGCCGACGCTGCCGGACGTGACCCGCTCCATCGCCATCCTGGAACACTGGAAGGTCAACTGGCTGGAGAAGCAGTGGCTCGGCTGCTCGGTGGAGCGATGGCTGGCCAACCGTACCTGGCAGGACGTGCTCGCCTGGGTGGACGAGAACCCCGCCCAGCGCGACAGCGACTGCGGCTTCTTCCTCCGGTACTGCCTCGGCATCGGCCTGGACCGCTATGGCCAGGGAGTCGGCAACTACCTGGCGACCGGGACATACTTCGCCCCCGACCTCTACACCCGGCCGACCATCTCCGGCCGCAACGCGGCACTCATCGGCCGGTCCGGGGTGTACGCGGGCGGCGAGTACTCCGAGTTCGACCAGGCCCGGGTGCGGGAGGACGTCACCCACTCGTTCTACGAGGGGACCGAGGCGCGCCACCCGTTCGACGGCGAGACCCGGCCCATCGATCCGGCGCGCGGCCGGGAGCAGGGCAAGTACAGCTGGGCGAAGTCACCCCGGTACGAGGTGCCGAACCACGGGTACCTGCCGTTGGAGGCCGGGCCGCTCGCCCGCCGCGTCGCCGCCGCGGCTCCCGGCGCGGGTGCCCACCAGGACGACGACCCGTTGTTCGGGGACATCCTGGCGGCCATCGGCCCGTCGGTGATGGTCCGTCTGCTGGCCCGGATGCACGAGGCCGCCAGGTACTACCAGTGGACGCGGGCCTGGCTCGACCAGCTGGACCTGCACGAGCCGTTCCACCTCAAGCCGGTGGAGTACGCCGAAGGGCGCGGCTTCGGTTCCACGGAGGCGGCCCGCGGCTCGCTCTCGGACTGGATCGTCATCGAGGACGGCAAGATCGCGAACTACCAGGTGGTCACCCCGACCGCCTGGAACATCGGCCCCCGCGACGGCTCCGAGGCGCCCGGTCCCATCGAGCAGGCCCTCGTCGGCACGCCCATCGTGGATCCGGAGAACCCGATCGAGCTCGGCCACGTGGCCCGCAGCTTCGACTCGTGCCTGGTCTGCACGGTCCACGCCTACGACGGCAGGACCGGCCGGGAGCTCAGCAGGTTCGTCATCAACGACAACCTATGACCGGGACCGACCTATGACCGGGAGTGACCTATGACCGGGAGTGACCTATGACCGGGAGTGACCTATGACCGGGGACCGGGAGGCGGGTGCCGCCTCGCGACCCCCGCCCGGGCCGCGGGTGCAGGTCGATCCGCCCGGTTTCGAACCACCAGGGTGCGAGGTGGCCGTGATCGGCTGCGGCAACCTGCTGCGCGGTGACGACGGGGTCGGGCCGATCCTGGTCCGCCGGCTCGCTGAGACGGGCGTCCCGGCCGAGGTGCGCCTGGTCGACGGGGGGACCGCCGGGATGGACACGGCGTTCGCGATGCGCGGCGCACGCCGGGTCGTGGTCGTCGACGCCAGCCGCACCGGGGCCAAGCCCGGGACCGTGTTCGAGGTCCCGGGCGCACAACTGGAGAACCTGCCCCTGGACGCGCTGCACCCGCACGCCTTCCGCTGGGACCAGGCGCTGGCGTTCGGGCGCTGGCTGCTCGGCGACGGCTATCCGGGCGACGTCGTCGTCTACCTCATCGAGGCGGGCGGCGTGGAGCCCGGCGCCGATCTCAGTCCCGCGGTGCGCCGGGCGATGGAACAGGTCCGGGAGATGATCATCGCCGGTCTCACCCCCGGGACCGGCGGAACGGACGGATGACCAGACGCATGGATGACCAGACGCATGGGTGAGGACGCGCATGGGTGAGGACGACGTCATCGGCACGGGTGTGACCTGCGCGCGCCCGCAGCCCGTCGGGGTCTTCCCGCTGCCGGCCGGTTTCCTGCTCGTGCCGGGCGGCGAGGCCACGGCCGACCTGCGCCGGACGCTGGCGGCCGGGAAGGTGCCGGCGGCCTGGCCGGCGGAGCTGGCCGCGCTGGAGCTCGCCTACCGCGGGGAGGTCGTCGCGGCCGTCGGGCAGCTGCGCGGCGATGACCCGGTCGACCGCTACAACCGCTTCGTGCTGCGACCGGCGGGCGCTGACCCCGAAGACCCGGTGGCACTGCGCCGGGCGCTCGGCGACGAGCTGGGGATTCTGGTGGACGTGGTCCGGTTCGCCCTGGGCGAGCTGGACGAACCTCCGCCGCCCGGCGGGGAGACCGGCGAGATCGCGGCAATGGTGTGGTCCGCACACGCCGCCCAGGCCATGGCCGCCGGCCGGCCGGGCGAGGCTGCGGGGCTGCTGGAGCGGGCCATCGCCGCAGCGCGGGAGCCCTCCCCCGGTCTCGCCGCCCAGCTCAGGTCCACCGCGGCGGACCTGCGTCGCGGAGTCGAGGGGCCGAGCCCGGCCGTCATCGCAGAGCTGACGGCGGCGCTCGCCGCGCTGGCCGCCACCGACCTCACGGTCGGCCGGGCCGAGCTGCACCTGAGCCTCGGTTCGGCCGACCAGGAGCTGGCCGGGGACGATCCGGCGAGCCTGAAGGCCGCGGTGGAGCACTACCTCTCGGCGCTGCGCCTGGTCCGCATCGATACCGCCCCGGAGCTGTTCGCGGCGGCACAGGTCAACCTCGCCACGGCATATCTGGCCATGCCGATGGCGCAGGCGTCCGACCAACTACGGGTCGGCGTGGCTGTGCAGGGCCTGCGGACCGCCCTGTCCGTCTACACCCGCGAGACCCATCCCGAGCGGTGGGCCAGCACCCAGCTCAACCTGGCCAACGCCTTGGTCTACGCGCCGTCCGCGCATCGGGAGGACAACCTGCGGGAGGCGGTCGCGCGCTACCAGGATGTCATCGCCGCTCGCGACCGCGACGCCGACCCCCTCGGCTACGCCCGGGCTCGGGCGAACCAGGGCAACGCCCTGGCCCACCTCGGTCTCTTCGACCCGGCGCAGGCGGTGCTGCACGAGGCGCGGGCGATCTTCGAGGAGTTCGGGGACTCCGACGCCGTCCTGGCCGTGCGCGGGGTACTCGACGAGATCGCCCGCCGGCTCACCGCGAAGTCGACGTGACGCCCGGCAGCGGAACACTCGGTGACGCCACTCCGACCACTCCGACCGGATGGGCTGGGCAGGCCGGCCGGGCAGGGCGGGCCGGCCAGGCGGGGTGGGCCGGCCGGGCGGGGGGCTGGGAACCGGCGGTGTGGATCGGCGCCCCGGCGCCCGGCGGGCTGGCTCTGCCGTCGGCGTCCCGGCTGTACGCGCCGCGCGGGGTGTGGCTCGGCGACGACCTGCTCGTGGTGGCGGACTCGGGCAACCACCGGGTGCTGATCTGGCATGGTCTGCCGGCCGTCGACGGCACCCCCGCCGACGTCGTGCTCGGCCAGGCCGACGCGACGAGCGAAGGACCGGCGGCCGCGGGGCGCGGACCCGAACGCGGCCTGCGCCTGCCGACCGGCGTACTCGTCACGGACGGCAGGCTCGTGGTCGCCGATGCCTGGCACCACCGGGTGCTGGTCTGGGACGAGGTCCCGACGGTCACCGACACCGCCCCCGACCTCGTGCTCGGGCAGCCGGACGCCGGCGCCGTCCGCGAGAACCGGGGCGGCCCGTGCGGACCAGACACCTTCTACTGGCCCTTCGGGGTGGCCGTGGTGGGTGGGCGCTTCTACGTCGCTGACACCGGTAACCGGCGGATCCTGGGCTGGTCGGATGGCCTGCCGTCCTCACCCGGCCGGCTACCCGACCTGGTGCTGGGGCAGCCCGATCCCACCCGCCGGGACGAGAACCGTGGCGGCGCGGCCGGGCCGGCCAGCTTCCGGTGGCCGCACGACCTCGCCGGCACCGCCGATCGGCTGCTGGTCGCGGACGCCGGCAACCACCGGCTGCTCGGCTGGGCCCCCCATCCCGACGCCGACAGCGACGCAGATCTGGTGCTCGGCCAGCCCGATCTCGCCTGCTCCGGGGAGTTCCCCTACGCGCCTGGCCGGGCCGACGTCCTGCGCTTCCCCTACGCCGTCGACAGCGACGGGCACCTGCTGGCCGTCGCGGACACCGCCAACAACCGCGTCCTGCTGTGGGACGAACTGCCGCGGCGCAGTTCCATGCCTGCGACCGGTGTGCTCGGCCAGCCGTCGTTCGCCGAGACCGGGGAGAACCGGTGGACCCGCGTCGAAGCCGACACCTTCTGCTGGCCGTACGGCCTCTCGGTGCGCGGCGACCGGCTCGCGGTGGCGGACTCGGGCAACAACCGGGTCATGATCTGGCGGCGGGTGTGACCGGAGAGCAGAACAGGCAGGCCGGGCGGGCCGGGCGCCGGGTCCGGCGCCGGGTCGTGGTGGAGGGCGTCGTCCAGGGCGTCGGTTTCCGGCCCTACGTCCACCGGCTCGCGGGCACCCTCGGGCTCGCGGGATTCGTCGGCAACGACTCGACCTCGGTGTTCGCCGAGGTCGAAGGCGACGAGGTGGCGGTGGCCGAGTTCCTGCGCCGGCTCGAACCGCAGGCGCCACCGCTCGCGCACATCGAGCGCGTCACGGTGACGAGCGTGACCCGGTTGACCGCCGGCGACGCCGGGTTCCGGATCGTGGCCGGCGCGACCGTTCCCGGCGACCGCACCCTGGTGCCCGCGGACACCGCGGTGTGCGCCGACTGCCTGCGCGAGATGTTCGACCCGACCGACCGGCGCCACCGCCACCCGTTCATCACCTGCACCAACTGCGGCCCGCGGTACACGATCATCAGCGCGCTGCCGTACGACCGCGCGGCCACGACGATGGCCCGTTTCCCGATGTGCGCGCGGTGCGCGGCGGAGTATGCCGACCCGGCGGACCGCCGTTTCCACGCCGAACCCGTCGCCTGCCCGTCCTGCGGACCGAAGCTGTGGTTCAGCCCCGCGGACGGCACCGGACCAGAGGTGCACGGCACGGACGCCGCGCTGGCGGCGGCCCAGCGGGCGCTGGCGGCCGGCGCGGTGGTCGCGGTCAAGGGCGTCGGCGGCTACCACCTGGTCTGCTCGGCCGAGAACGACCTGGGCGACACGGCCGGCGACACGGCCCTGGCGCGCCTGCGCGCCCGCAAGGGCCGGCCCGACAAGCCGTTCGCGGTGATGGTGCGCGACCTGGCGACGGCCGCCCTGGTGGCCGACCTGTCGTCGGCGGAGGCGGCGCTGCTGGCGTCGCCAGCCGCTCCGATCGTGCTCGTCCGCCGCTCGCCCGCGGCGGGGATATCGGGGATATCGCGGCTGGTCGCCCCCGGCACCCCGCTGGTGGGGCTGCTGCTGCCGTACACGCCCGTGCACCACCTGCTGTTCGCGCCGGTCCCGGGCGGCGGCCCGCCACCGCCGCGGATGCTGGTGATGACCAGTGGCAACCGTTCGGGCGAGCCCATCTGCTTCGCCGACGACGACGCGCGGGACCGGCTCGCCGGCCTCGCCGACGCGTTCCTCCGGCACGACCGACCGATCCTCCTGCCGTGTGACGACTCGGTGGTGCGCTGTGGCTACGGGGACGACGGAGACGACGGGCAGGTGCTGCCGGTGCGGCGCTCCCGCGGATACGTTCCGCTGCCGGTGGACCTCGGCCGCCCTGTCCGGTCGGTGCTCGCCGTGGGCGGCGAGGGCAAGAGCACGTTCTGCCTCACCACGGACCGTCGCGCGTTCGTGTCCCAGCATCTGGGTGACATGGGCAGCCTGGCGGCGCTCGGGGCCTTCGAGCGGTCCGCCGCGCACCTGACCGACCTGTACGGCGTCGCGCCGGAGACGCTCGCCGCCGACCTCCATCCGGGATACGTCACCCGGGCCTGGGCCGAACGCGCGGCGGCCACGGGGGCCGAAGACGCGGCCGCCGGGAACCCGGCTGCGGGGGCGAACCAGGCCTCCACCTACGGGTCACGGTCCGCCGGCCGGTCGCCGCACCTGGTCCAGCACCACCACGCCCATGTGGCCGCCCTGCTCGCCGAGCACGGCAGGCTCGGCGACACCATCCTCGGGGTCGCGTTCGACGGCACCGGCTACGGGCTCGACGGCACGATCTGGGGCGGCGAGGTGCTGCTGGTAGGCCCGGACGTCGCCCGCGCCGAGCGGGTCGCGCACCTGCGTCCGATCGGCCTGCCCGGGGGCGACGCCGCCGTCCGCAATCCGTACCGGGTCGCGCTCGCCCATCTGGCCGCCGCCGGCCTGGACTGGACCGCGGACCTGGCGCCGGTGCGGGCCTGCTCCGTGGCGGAGTTGCGCACCCTGCGCACCGCGCTGGACCGGGGCGTGGCCTGCGTGCCCTGCACGAGCATGGGCCGCCTGTTCGACGCGGTGGCGTCGCTGCTCGGGGTGCGCCACCGGATCACCTACGAGGCGCAGGCCGCCGTCGAGCTGGAGGCGCTCGCCGCGGACGGGCTCACCGCGGCGGAGCTCGGCGGCGCCGGTGCCTGCCGGCTCGCCTTCGGCCTGGCGGACGGCGTCCTCGACCCGGCGGGGGTGCTCGCGGGGATCGTCGCCGGTCTGCGGGCGGGGGTGGCGGTGCCGGTGCTGGCCGGCGCGTTCCATCTGGCGGTCGCGGACGCGGTGGCCGAGGTCGCGGGGGTCGCGCGGCGGCGGTACGGAGTCCGCCTGGTCGGTCTGACCGGCGGTGTGTTCGCCAACGTGGTGCTGACGCGGGCCTGCCGCGCCCGGCTCGCCACCGCCGGGTTCAACGTACTCGTCCATCGGGTGGTGCCGCCGGGCGACGGTGGGCTGGCGCTGGGCCAGGCTGCGGTCGCGGCGCTGGGCCGCCCGACGGAGCCGACCTTCGGCGGGAAGGAAGCCTGACGGCATGTGTCTGGGGATACCGGGCCGGATCATCGAGATCTGGGACGACCGCGGTACGCGGATGGCGATCGTCGACTTCGGCGGCGTCACCAAGACGGTGTGCCTCGCCTACCTGCCCGACGCGACCGTCGGGGAGTACACGATCATCCATGCCGGCTTCGGGCTGATCAGGGTGGACGAGGCCGCGGCGCGGGAGACCCTCGCGATGTTCCGGGACCTGGGGCTGCTCGAGGAGGAGCTGGGATCGCGCGCGGCGGGACCGGGCATGACCGGGCCGGGCCGGTGAGGTACCTGACGGAGTTCCGCGACCCGGCGTTGGCCCGCCGGCTGCTGGATGCGATCATTGCCACCGCGACCCGGCGCTGGACGATCATGGAGGTCTGCGGCGGCCAGACCCACTCGATCATCCGTAACGGGATCGACCAGCTCCTCGCGGACCAGGTCGAGTTCATCCACGGCCCCGGCTGCCCGGTGTGCGTCACGCCGCTGGAGACGATCGACCGGGCACTGGCGATCGCCGCCCACCGCGAGGTGATCTTCTGTTCGTTCGGGGACATGCTGCGGGTCCCCGGCAGCGGCACGGACCTGTTCATGGTCCGGGCGCGCGGCGGGGACGTCCGGGTGGTCTACTCGCCACTCGACGCGGTCCGCCTCGCCGAGGAGAACCCGGACCGCCAGGTCGTGTTCTTCGGGGTGGGCTTCGAGACCACCGCCCCGGCCAACGCGATGGCCGTGGTGGCGGCCCGGCGCCGTGAGCTCGGCAACTTCTCCGTACTTGTCAGCCACGTGCTGGTGCCGCCGGCGATGACCGCGGTCCTCGCCTCGCCGGCGAACCGGGTGGCGGCGTTCCTGGCGGCCGGCCACGTGTGCACGGTGATGGGCACCTCCCAGTACGAGCCGTTGGTGGCGACCTACCGGGTACCGATCGTCGTCACCGGTTTCGAGCCGCTCGACCTGCTCGACGGGGTGCGCCACGCTGTCAAGCAGCTCGAGGCGGGGCGGGCAGAACTCGCGAACGCCTACCCGCGGGCGGTGCGGCCGGCGGGCAACCCGGCGGCCCGGGAAATCCTCGCCGAGGTTTTCACGGTGTGTGACCGGCCCTGGCGGGGAATCGGGACAATCCCGGACTCGGGTTGGCGGCTGTCCGCGGCGTACCGGGACTTCGACGCCGAGGTCCGCTTCGACGTCGAGGGCCTCACGGTGGCCGAGCCGGCCGAGTGCCGCAGCGGCGAGATGTTGCAGGGCCTGGTCAAACCGCCACAGTGCCCGGCGTTCGGAACCTCCTGCACGCCACGCACCCCGCTCGGCGCGACGATGGTCTCGGCGGAGGGGGCGTGCGCCGCCTACTTCCAGTTCCGGCGGCTGACCCCGGCGGTCGGCCGTGGCTGACCCCGTCGACCCAACCAGTTGGACCTGCCCACTTCCGCTGCGTGACCATCACCAGGTGGTGCTGGGGCACGGCGGCGGCGGCGTGCTGTCGAGCGAGCTGATCGAGCATCTGTTCCTGCCCGCGTTCGGGACCACCGACGTGGCGCGGGCACCGGCGGACTCGGCGGTCCTGGATGTCGCGGGCGCCCGGCTCGCGTTCTCCACCGACTCGTACGTGGTGCGCCCGCTGTTCTTCCCCGGTGGCTCCATCGGCGAACTCGCGGTCCACGGCACCATCAACGACCTGGCCTGTGCCGGCGCGGTGCCGGTGGCGCTCTCGGCCGGGTTCATCCTCGAGGAGGGCCTGGAGCTCGCAGTCCTGGGCCGGGTGGCGCAGGCGATGGGCCGGGCCGCGGCCGCGGCGGGGGTGCGGCTGGCGACCGGGGACACCAAGGTCGTCGAGCGCGGGCTGGCCGACGGTCTTTACGTGAACACCAGCGGCATCGGGCTCGTCCCGGCCGAGGTGGACATCCGCCCCGAACGGGCGAGGCCCGGCGACCGGGTCATCGTCTCCGGCCCCGTCGGCGAGCACGGTGTCGCCGTGCTGAGCGTGCGCGACGGGCTGGAGTTCGGCGGCGAGGTCCGCTCCGACACGACGGCGCTGCACGGGCTGGTCGCGGCGGTGCTGGCGGCCGCGCCGGGGGTCCACGCGCTGCGCGACCCGACCCGGGGTGGCCTCGCGACCGCGCTGTGCGAGATCGCCGCCGCGTCCGGGACGGGCATCGAGTTCGCCGAGCGCGCCGTGCCGGTGCCGCCCGCGGTCGCGGCGGCCTGCGGGTTCCTCGGCCTCGACCCGCTGCACGTGGCGAACGAGGGCAAGCTGGTCGCGTTCGTCGCCGATGCCGACGCCGACGCGGCGCTCGCGGCGATGCGGGCGCATCCGGCGGGGCGTGACGCGGCCGCCATCGGCACGGTCACCACGGAGCATCCGGGCGTGGTCGTCGGGCGCACCGCGTTCGGGGGAACCCGCATCGTCGACCGGCCGCTCGGCGAGCAACTCCCCCGCATCTGCTGAGTTCGGCGGCGTGGCCGCGCCCACCTTTCCAACGATCGGCTCCAACGATCGGCGGGTCAGGGCGCGTGATGCGCCGGATCCATCCGGAGGACCCGGAACCGACCTCCAATGATCTTGCCGTACATCTCGGCGGACATGGGCCCGGGGAACGTCGCGACAACCGATGCGGGCGAGCCGGCGTCATCGATGAACACGACCGCGTACGCGCCGGCACCTGGCTGCGCGGTACGGAGGGCGGCCTCGGCGCGTTGCCAACCGCCCTTGCGCCAGTTGTCCCTGGCCTGCCGGTCGCAAGGCTGCGGCGCCGTCACGCCGGGCCGGAGCCGCCGGTCGCCGGGCGGGCTACACCAGTCGCCGGGACGCACACGACACGCAGGACGCCCGGGACACACAGTGGCGTCGGTGAGCCGGTGAATCCTCGCCATGTCCCACCCCGGTCCAGGTCGTGCGGTCCAAGTCGTGCGGTGCAGTTCTCGGTCGACATGCTCCGTGGCATCAGCTTCAAGACTTAGGAGTCGAAAT
>NZ_CDWTMG010000020.1:19215-25680 GCF_977945845.1 Frankia sp. CcMO1 | reverse complement strand
CCCCTTACGCACGACAGGCGGCTTGGGAAGGGTGTGAGAGTCGTCAGACGACCGACGGGGCGGGGGGCACACCGCGGGTTCCCCGCCCGGCACAGCGCGGGTTCCCCGCCCAGCACACCGCCGTCAGGACCGCGGTCTCCACGTGCGACGATCCGACGGAGATCCCGGTAAGCCTGGCGCCAGGCGCAGGCTCGCGGGGTGTGACAACAGTCAGACCAGATGAGAACGGCCGGCCGATGAACCATTGCCCTGGACCCGGGTAGACGATAAATGGACATGCAACCCTGCCTCACCGACCTCCTGAACGCACTTGTGCAGTTACGGAAAGCGGCTGGACTGAGCCAGGCCCAGCTCGCCAATCGGGTCCGCTACCAGCCGAGCTACCTGTCGAAGGCTGAACGCGGACTGCTCGGGGTGCCGTCGCAGTCGCTCGTGACCGCGATCGACATAGAGCTGAACGCCGGTGGCTCCCTGATCGAACTGCGTCGTCACGCGTGGCTGGAGGACAAGGGGAGTCAGGCGGGCATCCCGTGGCGACGAGCTCTGGAGGAGGTGGACACCACGGATCATCGACAGCTCACCGTCGGGGAGAGCGCGGCCGCCGTCGGTCCCGTCACGAGATCCGATGCACCAGCCATCCCCGTCCCCGGGCGCACATTCACGTCCACGTCCACGTCCGAGGGAGCCGACCGCCGGACAAGGAACACCGTCGGCCTGTCCGGGCACTGGTGGACGGCCTGGCAGACGTTCCGGGACGGCGAGGAGATCCGCACCTCGCAGGAGGCGAACCTGAACCAGGTCGGCGACGTCATCCAGATGGAGGCGATCTCCCGCGGCCTGTCGGTGGACGAGGGCGGGTACCTCTGGTGGGGCGAACTGCGGGTCTGGGACAACGAGATAATCATGGGTTGGTACGTCGCGTCCGACGGACCGGTCCGGTCCAAGGGGACGCTGTTCCTCTCCCTGCATCCCCACGGCGACCGGTTGACCGGCCGCTGGGTCGGATTGAGCTATGACGGCCTGTTCATCGAGGGTTGGGGCGCGATGGCCCGCTCGGAGAACACCGCGCTCGCGCTCATCGACCGGCTCAAGAAGCAGTACCCCAGAGTCCCATGACGCGTCCGTACGTGCCTCGGCCGGCTTCCCGAAACGGCATCTGGAGGGAACGAGGCGGGGGAACGAGGCAAAACGCGGCAATCGGTCCACGTAACTACGGTCGGACGGTATCGCCTCGCCATAGTCGTCTTTCCGTCCTACCGGGCGTCCGCCCGGGCGACCAGCCGGTGAGGAGCAGCGGCTCATAGAGTGACCAGAATGACCTTCCCGTTGGTCGATCCGTGCCCCCTGGTCGATCCGTGAGCGACGTCGCGCAGGTGCTGCGCCGCGTCTTCGGCTACGAGTCGTTCCGGGACGGCCAGCAGGAGATCATCGAGCATGTCGTCGACGGCGGCGACGCGCTCGTCCTGATGCCGACCGGCGGCGGCAAGTCGCTCTGTTACCAGATCCCCGCCCTGGTGCGGGGCGGCACCGGCGTCGTGGTGTCACCGCTCATCGCGCTGATGCAGAACCAGGTCGACGCGTTGCGGGCGCTCGGCGTCCGCGCGGGGTTCCTCAACTCCGCGCAGGAGTTCGACGAGCGTCGCGACGTGGAGTCCGCCTTCCTCGCCGGTAACCTCGACCTGCTCTACCTGGCGCCGGAGCGGCTGCGCGCCGACGCGACGGTCAGGCTGCTCGACCGGGGCGAGATCGCGCTGTTCGCCATCGACGAGGCACACTGCGTCTCGCAGTGGGGACACGACTTCCGGCCCGACTACCGCGAGCTGTCGGCACTGCGCGAGCACTGGCCGAACGTACCGAGAATCGCGCTGACCGCCACCGCGACCCCGCGGACGCACGACGACATCGCCACCGAGCTCGGCCTGGAGAACGCCCGCCACTTCGTAGCCGACTTCGACCGTCCGAACATCCAGTACCGCATCGTGCCGAAGAAGGAGCCGAAGGCGCAGCTGTTGGAGCTGCTACACACCGAGCACGCCGCGGATGCGGGAATCGTCTACTGCCTGTCCCGGTCCTCCACCGAGAAGATCGCCGACTTCCTGGTGGCGAACGGGATCACGGCGCTGCCCTACCACGCCGGGCTCGACGCGCGCGCCAGAGCCGAGCACCAAGCACGCTTCCTGCGCGAGGACGGCATCATCATGGTCGCGACCATCGCCTTCGGCATGGGCATCGACAAACCAGACGTACGCTTCGTCGCCCATCTCGACCTGCCCAAGTCGATCGAGAGCTACTACCAGGAGACCGGGCGCGCCGGGCGGGACGGGCTGCCCTCGACCGCGTGGCTGGCCTACGGTCTCCAGGACGTCGTGCAGCTGCGCAAGCTCATCGACACGTCCCCGGGCGACCCCGCGCACCGCCGGCAGCAGAGCAGACACCTCGACGACATGCTCGCGCTGTGCGAGACGGTCGAGTGCCGCCGCATCGGGCTGCTCGCCTACTTCGGGCAGCGTGACACCGCCCCGTGCGGCAACTGCGACACCTGTCTGGCACCCCCGCAGTCCTGGGACGCCACGATCGCCGCCCAGAAGTTGCTGTCGGCCGTGCTGCGACTGCAGCGGGAGCGCCGCCAGAAGTTCGGCGCGGGCCACCTCATCGACATCCTGCTGGGCAGGAGGACGCCCAAGGTGACCCAGCACAGTCACGACACCCTGACGGTCTTCGGTATCGGCACGGAGCTCGGCGAGCCCGAGTGGCGCGGCGTGGTGCGCCAACTCCTCGTGCAGGGACTGCTGGCCGTCGAGAGCCGGTACGGCACCCTGGTGCTCACCGACGCGAGTGCCGACGTGCTGCGCGGACAGCGCGCGGTCCCGATGCGGCGCGAGCCGGAGCGCGCCCCCACCACTACAGCCACGACCGCGGCCACCACGACCGCGGCCAGGACCATGAAGACCCGCCACGCCGCACCGGCGGCCGACCTGTCGGCGGAGGCAATGCCGGTGTTCGAGCGACTGCGCGCCTGGCGCGCCGACGTCGCGAAGGAGCAGGGCGTCCCCGCATATGTGATCTTCCATGACGCCACCCTGCGCGAGATCGCGGTGCGCGTGCCGGCCACCCTGGCCGAACTCGCCACCGTGAGCGGCGTCGGTGAGAACAAACTCGCCAAGTACGGGCAGCAGATCCTCGACCTCCTCGCCGAGTGAACCAGGCTCCCGCCCACCCACCGGAGACATCTTCTCAGGAGAGCGGTACCGCACCGCTGGAGTGATCGGTGAGGGGGACACACGTCCCGCGAACAGCCTTGCCTGTGCTGACCTTCTCCACTGGCGGGCCGATCGTCAACCCGAAGACCAACCCGACCGGCCCATGAAGGACCCCGGTTAGGATCACACCTCACGCTGGAGGAAATATATAGATTTGTAAGGACCGGTGAATCTTGGCATGAGGCCGGACCGCTGTGATGGTTGTTGACCGGGCTCGGCTGGCCGCCGCACTGCCCGGCTACGAGCTGGGCGACCAGCTGGGCGCGGGCGGATTCGGGCTGGTGCTGGCGGGCTGGCATCGCGGCCTGCAGCGCGATGTCGCGGTCAAGGTCCTGCATGCGGGGCACGGCCGGGCGGCGGCCGGGTTCGCCGCCGAGGCGCGGATCCTCGCCAGCCTGGATCATCCGCACGTGGTCCGAGTCTACGACTACGTCAAGACGGGCGATCTGCACCTGCTCGTCATGGAGATGCTCGGCGGGGGAACCCTGACCCGGCGCCGGGCCGACATGGGCCCACAGACGGCCTGCGCGGTGGGACTCGCGGTGGCCTCGGCCCTGGCCTGCACCCACGGCAAAGGGGTGCTGCACCGCGACATCAAGCCCGACAATATTCTTTTCGACACTACCGACCTGCTGAAAGTCGTCGACTTCGGGGTCGCGAAATTCGTCGGCGAGTCGGGGGCCATCGCGAGTGCGGTGATCGGAACACCGCCGTATATGGCCCCCGAACAGATCATGGGCGGCCGCTTGGAGCCGGCCACCGACCTGTACGCCCTCGGGATGGTGCTCTACCAGCTACTGGCCGGCGTGGCACCGTTCGACCCGGACCTGCCCGCGCATGTCCTGCGCCAGCACCACCTCGAACGCGTCCCCCTACTGCCGGCCGGGGTGCCCGCGCCGCTGGGGGCGGTGGTCCTGTGGACGCTGGCCAAGAACCCGGCGGACCGTCCACCGTCCGCGCACGTCTTCGCGTGCCAACTCGCCGAAGCTGCCGCTGGCGTGTACGGCCCGGACTGGATCGCCCGGTCGGGTATCCCGCTGCGGCTCGACGACGACATCCGCACCGCCATCGGGCAGCCGCCCGCGTCCGTCCAGCCGGCGCCACGGCCGTCTCCCACCGGCGCGTCCTCGGCGCCATCGGTGCCTTTCATGTCATCGGCGTTTTCCGGGGCATCGGTGCCTTCGGCGGGTGGCACACCACCGGCCGAGGTGGCCGACGGGAACATCGCCGGCCGGCGGCGCCCCGCGTCGTCGCATCCTCGGCGCGGCGCGCCGCCGCGCCGCCATCACCGTCGCCGTCGTGGGGCTGCTGCTCGCTGTCGCCGGCACCGTCCTGATCGTCACCGCTCCTCTCGGTGGGCGCGAGACCGGTGCCCGCCAGCTCGGTCGTCCCCTGACCGGCCACACCGGTTGGGTGACCTCGGCAGTGTTCTCCCCGGACGGACACACCCTGGCCAGCAGCGGTAGGGACGGCACGGTGCGGCTGTGGGACGTGACCGACCGCTCCCACCCCCGCCTGGCCGGGTCCCTGAGCGGCCCCGCTTCCGTGTTCTCGGTAGCGATCTCCCCCGATGTGCGCATCCTGGCCACCGGCGGGATGGACGACTTGATCCGGCTGTGGGACATGACCGACCCGGCCACCCCACGCCCGCTCGAGCCGCCCCTGACCGGCCACGCCAACACCGTGTGGGCGTTGGCTTTCTCGCCGGGCGGCCGCACCCTGGCCAGCGGCAGCCTCGACGGCACGGTGCGGCTGTGGGGGCTGCGGGATGCGGCCCACCGCTTCCACCCGCGCCTCCTCGGCGAGCCGCTGACTGGCCACGCCGACTGGGTGTTATCGGTGAGCTACTCTCCGGACGGCCGCACCCTCGCCAGCGGCAGCAAGGACGGCACGGTCCGGCTGTGGGCGCTGCCCTCGCCATGAACGCTGTTTAGGGGCATGTGGCGGCTCTGACCGGAGTTACGCCGCACTGACGATGATCACGTTAGCCAGGTCCCCGAGGGGGCGCGGATGCTGCCCGTTCGTTCCGATCAACAGTGGGGAAGGGTGACTCGCGGACCGGTGCCCCGCCGCCATTGGTAGGGCACCGGACAGGACCATCGGCCGTGTGGGAGCCGCTCCGGCCATTCGATGATGGCCATGAGCGGCGCGACACGAGCACCGCCGTGCGAATGGGGACGGGATGGCGACGCTGCCGGTGGGGCGCTAGGGGACGTGGGGACGTGGGGTCATCGCTGATCTTCTTCTACCCAAGGTGGGCGCTATGCGTGAATACTGCGACTGTCAGTCGTTGCCGGCGATCGCGGACCTGATCAGAGAACATGACCAGGTCATCGATCTCATCGCCGACACGCACGAGGCGTATCGGCAGGGTGATGTCGAGGCGATGGCGGCACTCTGTGAGCAGATGTCGGCGGTTCTCCATCCACAGACGGTGGTGGAGGAGCAGGGCCTGTTCCCCGCGATGGCACTCGAGTTCCCCGAACAGATCGCGATCCTGCAGAGCGAGCACCGCCGGATCGAGGCTGTGCTCGCCGGGGCGACCGACGGCACCGCCCGGGTCGATCCCGCTTGGCCGACACGCGTCATCGAGGCGCTGAGCCTGCTACGCAGGCACATCGCGAAGGAACAGGACGGCGTGTTCCATGCCGCCGTCTCGATTCTCAGCAACGAACAATGGAACCGTCTCGGCGAGATCCGCCAGGCGCTGAAGCTCGTAAGTTCCTGAAACCTCGTGCGATGACCGACTCCCTCGCCGGGACGGCCGGCTCCAGGCATCAGATCAGGCTCCGGGCATCGGCCGTTGCGGCGGGGTCGGGCCGGGATCGCTCCCGGGCACACCGGTACGGGACGTGGCGGTACCGGATATGGCGGTACCGGACGTCGCTGTACCGGACGTGGCGATACCAGATGTGGCTCTACCGGACGTCGTTGCGCCGGACCCGCAGATAGGCCTGATAATCGGCCGCCCACTTCCGGTGGGCGGCCGCCTGCCACTGCCGCAACGCCGGCAGGCCCATCGCCGCCCGGGCCGGGTTGAGGCGCCCCGGAGTTTCCGGACAGGGGATCCACCAGGATTCTCACCGGAAAGGAACGGGATCGAGTGCCAGGAAAACAGGCACGCCGCTGGACGGTTCGTGCCGCGGTCCCGCCGACACCACGCCTACTTCCGTTCCTAACTATGGGTTGCCGGCACTATGGGGAC
>NZ_CDWTMG010000020.1:4804-18540 GCF_977945845.1 Frankia sp. CcMO1 | reverse complement strand
GGTTGCCGGCACTGTGGGTTGCCGGGACATGCCGACCAGATACCGCAACCTCGTATTTCATTCAGCCTTAACATTCTGGCTGCGTGTTGTCTCCTGTGCTCTGCGTGGGCAGCTGCCAGCCTGTCGGCTGGTCCGGAACGATCGGTATGGGAGGCTGAACGTGGTTCAGATCGACAGGCGCGCACTACTGAGCAGGGGTGCGACGGCCGTGGGCGGGGCGGTAGTGGCGTCGGCTCTGCTACCGGCCCTGGAGAACGCGGCCCTGGCCGCGCCGCCCCCGCCCACCGGCGGGCCCTACACCGGCGGCTACGGTCCGCTCAGCCCGCTGGCTCCCGTCAACGAGCCGGGCGGCACCAAGTACCTCGCGCTGCCGGCCGGATTCAGCTACGTGGCGCTGGCCAAGACCGGCACGCCGCTGGTGAGTGACCCGAACACCCCGAACCCGGTCAACCTCGACGGCATGGGTGCGTTCGGGCTGGCCGGAGGACGGGTGCGACTGATCCGTAACAGCGAGGACCGGTCCCCGGCCGGGTCGGGCTCGGTCAAGGGCCCGGACGGTACGAAGTACGACCCGAAGGCCTTCGGCGGGGTCACGGTTCTCGACTTCGACCCGAAGACCCGCACGATCGTCAACGACTACATCGGCCTGAACGGGACCACGGTCAACTGCGCCGGCGGCCAGGCCTACCGGTACAAGGGCTGGATCACCTGCGAGGAGACTGTCGTCGGCCCGGCGAACGGCTTCGACAAGAAGCACGGCTACGTCTTCCTGGTCCCGGCGGGCGCGGGCACGACCGTCCCATCGGTGCCGCTGACCGCGTTGGGCCGCTTCTCCCACGAGGCGGTCGCGGTCGACCAGCGCATCGGTGTGGTGTACCTGACCGAGGACTCCGGCTCCGGCCGCGGCTCGGGATTCTACCGGTTCATCCCCAAAGACCCGGACAAGTTGGAGAAGGGCGGGCTGCTGCAGATTCTGGCGGTCACGGGCAGGCCGCAGGTCGACCTGCGGGAAGGGCAGCGGCGCGGGGTGTGGCTGCCGGTAGAGTGGGTCGACATCGACAACCCCGACCCGGACCCGATCGTCGAGGCCGAGAAACCGAACCCGACCAGTGTGTTCGCGCAGGGCTGGGCCGGCGGCGCGGCGAAGTTCAACCGGCTGGAAGGCATCTGGGCAGCAGATTATTCGATCTTCTTCGCCTCCACCAGCGGCGGGGACGTCAAGAACGGCGACGTCAACTCCGACGGTTTCGCGGAAGGCTACGGCCAGATCTGGCAGTACCAGCCCGCCGCAGGACGGGGCCGCCGCACCAGCGGGAGTCACACCGACGCCGGCCGGCTGCGCCTGGTGTTCGAATCACCCGGCGGATCCGTCCTCGACTCACCCGACAACATCACGATAACTCCACAGGGCAGCCTGTTGCTGTGCGAGGACGACGCCGGCGGTAAAGACGGCGACACCCACCCCCTCGCCCCTGGCATCACCGACGTCAACCGGCTGATCGGCCTCACCCAGGACGGGAAGGCCTTCGAGTTCGCGGTGAACTGCTTCAGCGACTCCGAATGGGCCGGCGCCTGCTTCAGCCCGGACGGCCAGACACTGTTCGCGAACGTCTTCGGCGCCTCCGAGGTGGGCAGCGGTTTCACCGCGGCCATCACCGGACCGTGGCGCCGCGGCGTCCTGTAACACGGCGGTCAGGAGCGCGGACCGCGGCACGGTGCGAGCCGTCGGCGGTGTCGTCTCCCGGGGAGAGCAGCGCCTGGCGTGGCGCCCCGGGGGACGGCACCGGGCCATGGCTTCTCATCGCCGCGATGTGAGCTGGATTCGCGTCCCATGCGAGCGCAGTCGTGCGACATCTCACACTGACTTTCGCCATCCCGAGCATCGGGTGACCATGTGACACATCACATCGAGGTCGTGGACGGTTCCCATCGGCGGCCCGATGCCGCCGCCTAGCGGCGGAGAGGAGTCACATGGTTGCGACGGAAACCTGGTCCATCAGCGAGCTGATCGATACGGTTCGTTATCCTCTCACCGAACCTTCGAGCCGCGCCTGGCGGGACATCGTCTCGTGGGCCCGGGAAGAACTGCGCACTCGCGGGTGCTGTGTCCTCCCGGGATTCGTCCGGCCCACCGCGTTCGCACAGGAGTGCGCCACCGTCGCTCCGCTCGCGTATGATGAGGTCGAGACGGTCAACGCCTACAACATCGCGGTCGACTCGTCGTTGCCGGCCGATCATCCGGGCCGGTTCACGATGCGGCGAGGGAATGCCTTCGTCGCCCGCGACCAGATTCCCACCGAATTCGCCGTCCACCGGCTCTACACCAGCGAGCTCTTCCAGCATTTCATCGCCGGCTGCTTCGACCTGCCGAGAGTCCACGAACTCGCCGACCCGCTGGCCGGGCTGTGCCTCAACGTCATCGCCCCCGGGCTGGAGCACCCCTGGCACTTCGACACGAACGAATTCGCGGTGAGCCTGCTCACGCAGGCGCCGCGGGCCGGGGGCGACTTCGAGTACTGCCCGAACATCAGGTCCGCGCAGGCGGAGAACTTCGCCGGCGTGCGGGCCGTGCTGGCGGGCGAGGGCGGCCATCTGGTCCGGCGTCTCACCGTCCGGCCTGGTGATCTCCAGCTTTTCCTGGGCCGCTATTCGATGCACCGGGTGAGCCCGGTCGAGGGCGACACGGCCCGGCATTCCGCAATCTTCGCCTACACCGGGCACCCCGAGGTCGTCGGCAGTGTCGCGCGCACGAAGCAGCTCTTCGGCCGGGTCCTCCCGCGGCACCTGGCTGCGGAGAAGAGCGCGGTCCGCGTCGACCAACTGCTGGACTAGCTGGACCAGAATGCGGTCGGCAAGCTGCGTCAGCACCGGCCCATCTGCCCCGACCGCCCGTCACAAGGAGCGCCAGACGCGTGTATTCCGACGACAGCAGATATTCTGCCGAGACCATCGACTCCGACGGAACCACGAATTCCTCCGAGGCCGCGTACTCCACCGGGACGACGCGGTTCGACGACAGCGGGAAGATCTCGCTCGACCACATCTACACGCAGCCCGACCCACACGCCTACTTCAGTACCCTGCGGAAACTCGACTACTGTATCCCGCAGCTCGCCAAACCGTACTTCAGCCAGCTCATCCGGGAATTCCGGATGGTTCGGGGACGACCGCCGACGGTCCTGGACGTGGGCTGCTCCTACGGGATCAACGCCGCGCTGCTCCGCTGTGACGTGACGTTGGACGACTTGCACGAGGGCTACGCACCGCCCGGGACGCGGCCGACCCGGGACCTGCTGCTCGCCCGTGACCGCGAGCTCGTCCGGTCCCGCGACGGGCTGGAGGCGAGCCAGTTCCTCGGCCTGGACAGCTCGGGGCCGGCCCTCTCCTACGCGCTCGCGGCCGGGTTCCTCGATGCCGCCGTGCACGCCAACCTGGAGGACCGTGACCCGACCGACGCCGAACGGGAGCGGCTCGCCGGAACGGACATCGTCGTCTCGACGGGCTGCCTCGGGTACGTCACCGAGCGAACCATCGCCCGGGTGGCCCGCGCGGCCGGTGAGCGCAGGCCGTGGATGGCCCACTTCGTGCTGCGGATGTTCCCGTTCGAACCGGTCGAGGCGACGCTCACGAGGCTCGGGTATGAGACCGTGCACGTCGACCGCGTCTTCCGGCAGCGGCGCTTCGCCTCCGCCGAGGAGCAGTCGCTCGTGCTCGACACGCTGTCCACCGTCGGCGTCGATCCACGGGGGCTGGAGGCCGAGGGCTGGCTGTACGCCCAACTGCACATCTCCCGGCCGCGCGGGGTGACCAGTCCCTCGACCACTCACCCCGCCTCCGGCCGGCGACCGGCGGCGACACCCACCCGGCCGGTTCCGCCGGGATAACGGGCGACCGGTGCCGGCGGTGCCCCCCCGTACGGCTGGTAGGTCGAGGGCGACCCGGCCATCATACGAGTCGGATGAACCGTACGAGCCGAATGTCCGATGGAACGCCCGCCACCCATGGAAGCTCGGCGACCATGGACCCAACGCAGCCCGTGGCGTTCACCATGGCCGTGTCCCCGAGACGAGTTCCCCGAGACAACCCGAGGCCCAGCATGAATGCGATCAGTAGCTCCCAGCGGTCCACCGGAACCTTCGCGAACGACGATCTGCTGCCCCGGGTGCCGTTGCCCACGCTGGCGGAGAGCTGCGAGCGTTTCCTTGCCTGGTCCGCGCCGCTGCTGACCCCGGCCGAGCGGGCGACGACCGAGGCGGCCGTCGCGGCCTTCCAGGCACCGGGCGGCCCCGGCCCCACCCTGCATGCGGCGCTGGATCGCTACGAAGCCACCGAGGGCATACACAGCTGGCTGGACGGCTTCTGGGACTCCCGCTACCTCGGCCGGCGCGACCGCATCGCGCTCAACGCGAACTACATCTTCCTGTTCAAGGACGCCGAGGGTCTGTCCGCCGAGCAGCCGCAGGTGGAGCGGGCCGCCGGGCTCGTGGCGGCAGCCGTCGACTACAAGCTGCGCCTCGACGACGAGCGGGTCGAGCCGGTCGTCCAGCGCGGCCAGACGCTGTCGATGGCGCAGAACACGTTCCTGTTCTCCACGACCCGGATCCCGGGAGCGGCCCAGGACACCGTGCGCACCCCGTACAGCGAGCGGTGGCCCGGGCCGTCCCAGGCCCGCCACATCGTCGTTTTCCACCGGGGAAACATCGTCCGGCTGGACGTCGTCGGGCCGGACGGTCACCCGTACACCCTGGACGACCTCGCGGCGGGCCTGCGCGCCGTGGTGAAGGCCGCCGCGTCGCGGGTTCCGGCGGACGCCGCCGTCGGCCAGCTCACCACCAAGGCCCGGGCCGACTGGGCCGCGAGCCGCCAGGCGCTGCTCACTCTGGACCCCGCCAACGCGGCCGCGCTCGACACGATCGAGACCGCGCTGTTCGCCCTGTGCCTGGAAGACCTCACCCCCGAGGACAACCTGGCCGCGTGTGACCACCTGCTCCACGGCGACAGCGCCAACCGGTGGTTCGACAAGGCGGTGTCACTGATCGTTTTCGCCGACGGCCGGGCGGGCATCAACGTCGAGCACTGTGGGCTGGACGGGACGACGATCCTCAGCTTCGTCGACGACCTGCTGGGTACCTCGCCCGCGGAGCATTCGGCGAGCTCTGGCGCCCGGCCTCAGGGGCTACCCGTCATCGAGCCCGTCGAGTTCGTCCTCGACGCCAGCCTGCGGGCGGACGTAGCCGCCGCCGGCGCGTCGTTCGCGGAGTTCGCCGCGGCGACCGCCTCAACGGTGCTGTCCTTCACCGACTTCGGGCAGAACCGGGCCAAGGCACTGAAGACGTCGCCGGACGCGTTCGTGCAGCTCGCCTACCAGCTGGCGCGCAGCCGGGCCAAGGGGCACATCGGCGCCACCTACGAATCGATCGCCACCCGGCACTGGCGGCGCGGCCGCACGGAGGCGATGCGGGTCGTCACTCCGGAGATCCAGCGGTTCGTGACGATGCTCAACGACCCGGGCACCGACACCGCCACCCGCCGGACCGCGTTCCGCGCCGCCGCCGACGCGCACGTGCGGCGCGCGAAGGACTGCCAGGCCGGGCGGGCCCCCGAGCAGCACCTGTGGGAGCTGCAGTTCATCGCCCGCCGCCAAGGCGCGCGGCTGGGGGTGACCGAACCGATCGCGCTCCACGAGACCCCGGGTTGGCTCAAGGCGCGCGACGACTACCTGAGCACCAGCTCCGCGCCGTCCACCAACGTCGAGTTCTTCGGCTTCGGGTCTACCAGCAGCCAGTGCATCGGCATCGCCTACGTGCTGCTGCCGGACCGGTTCAACCTCTACCTGAGTACGCCGCGCGCAGTCGCGGACGGGATGTACGCGTTCGCCGGCCAGCTCCAGCAGGTCGTCACCGAGCTGCAGGACCTGCTCGCCATCGACGAGACGGGCGACGGGCTGTTCCAGACGGGCTATTCCAGGTAGTCGCGCAGCGCCTGTGAACGCGAGGGATGACGCAACTTCGCCAGGGTCTTCGACTCGATCTGCCGGATCCGCTCCCGGGTCACCCCGAACTCACGGCCGACCTCCTCCAGGGTTCGGCAACGACCGTCGACCAGGCCGAACCGCAGCTGGATGACCTTCCTCTCCCGGTCGGTCAGCGCCGTCAACACAGAGCGAATCTGCTCCCCGAGGACGCTGGCGACGGCTGCCTCGACGGGCTCGACCGCTCCGGTGTCCTCGATGAGATCGCCGAACTGCCCGTCGGACTCCTCCCCGATCGAAGCCTCCAGCGATATCGGCTCACGGGCGATTCCGACGAGTTCCTCGATCCTGTCCACGGAGAGGTCCATGGCGACGGCGATCTCCTCCACGGTCGGCTCGCGGCCGAGCTCGGTGAGCAGCTGCCTGCGCATGCGGACCATCTGGTTGACCCGCTCGACCACGTGCACCGGGAGGCGAATCGTCCGCGCCTGATCGGCGAGGGCACGGGTGATCGCCTGACGCACCCACCACGTGGCATAGGTGGAGAACTTGTAGCCCTTCGTGTAGTCGAACTTCTCGACCGCCCGGATGAGACCGAGATTGCCCTCCTGAATGATGTCCAGGAAGAGCATGCCCCGCCCCACGTAGCGTTTGGCGATCGAGACGACGAGCCGCAGGTTGGCTTCGAGCAGCATCTGGTTGGCGAGCCGACCGTCCCGCTCGACCGCCTCCAGCTCGCGGCAGAGCTGCGGCGACGTCACGACCGAGGGGGACGCCAGCTTCTGAGCGGCGAACAGGCCGGCCTCGATCCGCTTGGCGAGGTCGATCTCCCCCTCGGCGGTGAGCAACCGGGCCCTGCCGATCTGACCGAGGTACATCCGCACTGGATCGTGCAGCGGTGCGGACGCCACCCTGCCCGCCTCAGGGGTGCCGATGCCGCGGTCCGTCAGCTCCATCGGGGGGCTCTCACCATGGTGTCGAACCCAGTCTCATTGTCGAACCTAACCTCATTGCCGAACCTAACCTCAATGATGATGCGGCCCATGCCCCGCTCCTGCCTTGTCCAGGCGTCTGCGAGCGCAGCCACCGACATCAAGGATGCCCTGACCCGGCCGGCAGCCGGTGTCCCGGAAGCGGATCGGATGGCGCACCCACACCTCACTGGATCCGCCACCGGGTACCGCCCTGCCGGGGTGACCGACGTAACAAGGGGATCAGACCGAGGCCCGACTGCTAAACTTGCGGACCATCAGCCTGGCTGCGGAAGATCGCGGACGTAGGCGAGCGAACCGTCTACGGGGCAGGCACATGCCGGAGAATCGCGATCTCATTGCCCGTTTCATGCACCCGCGATCCGGTCCGGTCAACCACCGTTGCCGGGTCCGGTCGGACCAGATCCACCCGAGCGGCCCTAGCCGAGTGTCCCGATCCCATAGAGCTACCATCCTGCTAGCACCCTGGCCGGCTGACACCCTGGTCAGAAGCGACGCGGTGGGCTCGATCGTCGCCCTGCGCGGAAGCGGCGGCATCGCTCGACCGTCCGGCGGCCGGCGCGGGGAGCCGGGGTCGGACCGATGCGGCACGGAGAGGACGGACGGCGGTGGATCAATGAGTCTGGCCACCAACCCCCAACAACAGACGATCATCGAGATTCTCCGCGATCCCTCCGCCGTCCGAGTACCACCCGGCGGAGGGTCGGGTGGGCTGCGGTGACCGGCCCGGAGACATCCGCGCCGGCCACGGCCCAGCACCACGAGTCGCCACGCCCCCGGACGGGACCCGCGCCGGAGGTCACCGCCGCCCTGCCGCCGCGACCGGAACAGTTCGACCGGGAGCGGACCCAGGTCATCCGCGGCCTGCGCGGCCGCCGGGTCCCGGCCGTGGAAGCCTTCGGGACGGCAGTGGACGGGCCGACCCCCGAGGGGCTGCTCCCCCTGTGGGGTCCCGCGACCGGCGAATGGCTCACTCCCCCGATCCGCTGCGGCGAGATCCACCGGGGGCGCGAGGCACCGGCAGTCCCGGATGGCGGGGAACCGGTTGACTACGGGCTGACCATCCTGGACGACGACGGCCCGGCCGGTGGTCACCACCGTGACGAGCGACCGACCCGGGGTTCCAGCCGCTCGCGGGCCATCTGGACACTCGTCGACCAGGTGCTCTCCAGCGGGACGAACGCCGCGATGTCCTTCGTCATCGCCCGCAGCGTCAGCAAATCCGAGTTCGGGGCCTTCGCCGTCGCCTTCGCGATCTTCTCCTTGATGATCGGGTTCTCGAAGGCCGCCGGCACCGCTCCGCTGGGGATGAAGTTCTCCGACGTGCCGCCACGGGTATTTCGGGTGGCCGGTGCGGCGGGGACCGGCACTGCCCTCGTAATCGGGCTGGTCTCCGGGGTCGTGACGCTCGCCGTCGGTGCGGCGATGGGCGGCTCGGTCGGCGCCTCGCTGGTGGCGATGGGACTGGTCTTTCCCACGCTGCTGCTCCAGGACGCCTGGCGGCAGGTCTTCTTCGCCGAGGGTCGCCCGGCCGCCGCCGCCGCCAACGACGGGATCTGGGCGATCGTCCAGTTCGCCGCCATCTACGCGCTGATCGTCCGCGACGTCTCCACCTCGTGGGCGATGCTGCTGGCCTGGGGTGGCGCCGCCGCGGTCGCCGCCATGCTGGGCGTCACGCAGGCCGGCTTCAAGCCGGCGCCGAGCCTCGTGCGCGAGTGGATCGCCGAACACCGCGACGTCAACGGGTACATGAGCGCCGAGTACCTCACCGTCCAGGGCGCCCAGCAGGCATCCACCCTGCTGCTCGGTACGCTGGACGCGATCGACCTGGTCGGCGCGCTGCGCGGGGTGCAGACCCTGCTCGGACCGACGACCATTCTCGCGGTCGGGATCGTGAGCTGGGCCATCCCCGAGTTCTCCCGCCGCAAGGACCTCTCGGCCGCGGCCCGGGTCCGCGCCGCCTACGCCCTGTCCGCGGTGATCGTCGCGGCCGGCGCCGCCTGGGGGACGCTCTTTCTCGTCCTGCCGACGAGCATCGGGCACTCGCTGCTCGGCGAGACCTGGGAGCAGACCCACGACCTGCTGGCGCTGTCCATCGTGCAGCAGGCGGGCTCCGCGGCGACGGTCGGACCGGCCTGCATGCTCTACGCGCTCGGCAAGGCCAAGCTCACCTTCCGCGCGAATGCGGTGCTCGCCCCCCAGCTTGTCGTCTATCCGATCGTCGGTCTGGAGATCGGCGGCGGCACCGGCGCGGTCTGCGGTTACATACTTGCCTTCTGGGTGACCGTCCCCAGCTGGTTCATCCTCGTCCGCCGGGCCGCGCGGGAGGTGGAACGGGACACGGCGATCGCCCTTTCCGGTGAGCCGGCCGGACCGGACGTACAGGGCCGAGTTCCGGAGCGCCCGACCGGGACCGGCAATGATGATGTTTCACGGTAACGTACGGGCTGTGCGCAATATGTTCGGCCGACCGCGTCGAGGCGGCGTCCGAGGCGTCGAGGCTACCGCGATGAGTGCTGCCGGGCCAGGGCCGGTAGGGGGGTTGCGATGATTCTGCGTATTCTTTATCGGTCGGTCGGTTCGGAAAACACGAAGAACCGGCCGGCCTTCTACAGCAAGATGCTTGCGTTGGCCTCTCTCCTCCGGGCCGTCGAGAACGTCGACATCCCGGTACGGATCGTCTTCGTCAATGACGGCCCGATGCCGGCGGAGCGTCTTGCCGTGATGACGTCCGCCGGCGAGGTGCAGTCGGTGCAGTGCGGCAGCAATCGCGCATCCTACCGGTACGTGCTGCGGATGCCGCGGGTCCGGCGCTGGCCGCCGGACGATCTGGTCTGGCTCGCCGAAGATGACTATTTGTACACGGAAAAATCGCTTTCCAGTCTCGTCGCGGCAGCGACCGCGCTCCCCGCGGTCGACTATTTCACCCTTTACAGCACGCTGCGATTCTCCTCGACCACCACCCGCCGCCGGCCAATGGTCCACCGGGACGGCGGCAGCCACTCCCACGCGCCGGTGCTCGACGGCGTGACCTGGGCCAGGGCCGCCGCCACGACCAGCACGTTCGGCCTGCGGGTCGGCACCCTGCTCGAGGACGAACTGCTGCTGCGCTCGATCCCGTTCGTCGGCGGCGCCTTCGACCGCGCGACCTGTCTTACCCTGCAGGGTTTCCAGCCCTTCCGGCTGGCCGAGCTGGGCGGGGAACCGCCTGCGTTCTCCCCGCAGCCCCCCGCCGTGCGGGTCGCTCGTCGGGTGGTGCTGAGCGGGCTGCGCACGACACTCAACGCCGTCGCCCTGGCGCGGCCCGAACGGCTGCGCCGCACGATGCTGGTGCCAGAGCCCTCCATGGCCACGCACATGGAGGTGGGTGAGGCGCTCGTTCCCGGTCACGACTGGGCGGCCGAGGCCGAGGCCGTGCAAGCATGGCTACGGGCCCGGCGGCCCGGCCCGGTGGAGACGCCGCTGCTCGGCGCCACGGCCACGGCCACGGCTTCGGGTACGCAGCGACCCTCCGCCGCGCACGGACCCTCCGCCGTATGAGACCGCGCCTGGCACCGCGAGGGTGGGGGTCTGCCGGCCGCCACACCGTCCGCGCCGCCCACCCGCGGTCACTCCCGCTGCCGCTGCTCCTCCTGCTGATCATCGGCCTGGTCGCCGGCGGGCTCAGCTCCTGCTCGGACAAACCCAAGCCGCCCCAGCCCCAGCCCGGCGGTGTGCACTGGGTCTCCGGCGCCAATGGCAACTTCCCCGCGGACGTCAATCTCTGGTCGGTCTTCACCGGCCGCAAGGTGGACCTGGCCGTCGTCTTCACGGATCGGCAGGACTGGACCAACCTGGTCTCGGCCGGCTGGCCGACGCAGGCCTTCACCCGGGACAAGTTCCCCGGCGGCCTGTCGGTCGCCCAGCCGATGTTCCCCAAGGACGGCGACGAGGCCACCTGCGCGACCGGCGCCTACGACAACTACTGGCGGCAGTTCGGCACCACGCTGACGACGTTCGGCCGCGGCGACGCCTTCGTCCGGCTCGGCTGGGAGTTCAACGGCGACTGGTTCTGGTGGTATCCACGCGACGTCGAGACCTGGAAGACCTGCTACCGCCGCACGGTCCTGGCGATCCGGTCGACCGCGCCGCACGTGCGGATCGACTGGAATATAACCGCACACCGGGATCACCTGCCGGTAAGCGGTCAGGACGTCTGGGACGCCTATCCCGGTGACGACTACATCGACGTGGTCAGCATCGACTCCTACGACTCCTATCCCGCCTCCGTCAGTAAGACGATCTGGGACCGGCAGTGTCATCTGCGATCCGGCCTGTGCACGGTGATCGCCTTCGCCCGCGCCCACGGCAAGAAGTTCGCCGTTCCGGAGTGGGGTCTGGTACGCACGACCGGCGGCGGTGGCGACAACCCCTACTACATCCAGAAGATGTACGAGACCTTCACCGCGAACGCCGACGCCCTGGCCTACGAGGCGTACTTCAACAACGCCGAGGAGGGGAACGTGGAATCCTCGCTGTACAGACCGGTACTGAACCCGAACGCGGCGGAACGCTATCTGGCGCTGTTCGGCGTCCGCTGACCGCGCTCGCCTACTCCTGCTGCGAAGCCGGCGGGCACCGCCCGCTTCGGCGTGCCCGGCCGGCGACAGCGGCAGGCCGGGCACGGGAGAACCATCAGGCCAGGGTGGCCTCAAGATCCTTGCGGATCTCCTCGAGGGTGACGGTCGGCTCGTACCGGCGGACCACTTTTCCGTCCGGGTCGACAAGGAACTTGGTGAAGTTCCACTTGATCTCGTCGGTGCCGATCGCTTCCGGCCGGGTCTTCTTGATGTGCTCGTAGAGGAAACCGGCATCGGGCCCGAAGTCACCGGGCGCCTCGGAACGCAGGTGGGTGTATAGCGAGGCCGCGTCGGGCCCGTTCACATCGATCTTGCTCAGGACCGGGAAGGTGACATCGAACTTCGTGGTGCAGAACTCCTGGATCTCGGCGTCGGTACCCGGCTCCTGTCCGCCGAACTAGTTGCACGGGAAGCCGAGGATCTCCAGGCCGCGGCCGTGCAGATCCCGGTACAGGGACTCCAGCCCCTCGTACTGCGGCGTCAGACCGCATTTGCTGGCAACGTTGACAATCAGCAACGTCTGGCCGGCGTAGTCGCCGAGCGAGCGGGAGGTTCCGTCCGCGGCATCGACGGTGAAGTCATGGACAGTCATGGACACCTGACTCTCGATGAGGGCGAGCTGGGACTTCGCGACCGGTCTCCGGCCGCCGAGCGACTTCGACGCTACCCCCCAGAAGTTTTTATGTCATCGAGTTGGTTGCATAACCCGTCAGCGACGCGAACCGGTGCCTCGCGACCGGGGCCCGGCACCGGGATGGCTGGCGCCCCCGGCCGGGGCCGGTCAGGGCCGACCGAGGTGTCTGCGATGCTCAGGGGATCCGGAACGGATACTCATGGGTCCCGCGACGGCCCCCCGAGACGACGAACAGGAACGTCAGAGATGACCATCGAACCCGAACTGTTGAAGATCCTCGCCTGCCCGGTCGACAAGGGACCGCTGGAGCTCGTCGACGGCTGGCTGGTCAACCCGCGTCTCGGCCATCGCTACGAGATCCGCGGGGACGTTCCGATCCTGCTCAGGCCGGATCACGTCGACCCGGCCGTGGCGCGCTCCTCGTCCTGATCCGGCCGAGGACCTCCCTCTGCCCGGGCTGAGCTTCTACCCGGGGCTGGGCTCCCGCCGGGTCTGGGACGGGCAGGAGAAAGGATCGGAAATCGGTCGGGGCCCGGGGAGAAGATCCCCGGGCCCCGACCGTCGGTGACGGGAGTCGGCTACTCCCGACCGAACTGCTCACGCAGCCGACGCAGCGCCTCTTCGTCGATCGCCGAGGAAGGCTGCTCGGACTGGGAGGTGTAGGAGGAAGGAGCCGCCGCGGCGGCGTCGGCCTCCTGCGCGGCCCGGATCTGGGCCTGGTGCGCCTCGAAGCGGGCCTGGGCCTCGGCGTATTGCCGCTCCCATTCCGCCTGCTGCTCCTCGTAACCTTCGAGCCATTCCCCGGTCTCGGGGTCGAAGCCTTCGGGGTAGACGTAGTTACCCTGCTCGTCGTACTTGGCTTCCATGCCGTACTGGCTCGGGTCGAACGCCTCGCCGTCGGCAGCCAGCCCTCCCGCCTCGTTCGCCTGCTTGAGCGACAGGCTGATGCGGCGGCGGTCGAGGTCGATGTCGATGACCTTCACCAGAATCTCGTCGCCGACGTTCACGACCTGCTCGGGGATCTCCACGTGCCGCTCGGCCAGCTCGGAGATGTGGACCAGACCCTCGATGCCCTCGTCCACCCGGACGAACGCACCGAACGGCACCAGCTTCGTGACCCGGCCCGGGACGACCTGACCGATCGCGTGGGTCCGGGCGAACTGACGCCACGGGTCTTCCTGCGTCGCCTTCAGCGACAGCGAGACCCGCTCGCGGTCCAGGTCGACGTCGAGGACCTCGACGGTGACCTCCTGGCCGACCTCGACCACCTCGGACGGGTGGTCGATGTGCTTCCAGGACAGCTCGGAGACGTGCACGAGGCCGTCCACACCGCCGAGGTCCACGAAGGCACCGAAGTTGACGATGGAGCTGACCACGCCCTTGCGGATCTGGCCCTTGGCCAGCTGGGCGAGGAACTCGGAACGGACTTCGCTCTGGGTCTGCTCGAGCCAGGCCCGCCGCGAGAGCACGACGTTGTTGCGGTTCTTGTCCAGCTCGATGATCTTGGCTTCAAGCTCGCG
>NZ_CDWTMG010000020.1:0-4357 GCF_977945845.1 Frankia sp. CcMO1 | reverse complement strand
ACACCCTCGGTCTTGTAGCCGATGTCGAGCAGCACCTCGTCGCGGTCGACCTTGACGATGACGCCGTCAACGATGTCGCCATCGTTGAAGAACTTGATCGTCTTGTCGACGGCCGCTAGGAAGTCTTCGGCCGAGCCGATGTCGTTGACCGCTACCTGTGGTGTGGTCGGGCTGGGCGAGATGGTCACGGTCTCCACGGGTCGTACGTCGGTGGTGCTCGTCAAGGGGTCGGCTCCGGCTAGGGGTGGTCGTCCGCGCGAGGGCCGGATCGAACCGCCGGGACCGAGGGACAGAAACAACGCCAAAAACGAAGAAACTGTCAGGAACGATAACGACGCTCGAGTGGATCCGCTCGGTCTGAGACCCACGGACCCTCGTGCACGTCCCCAAGTCTAGGGACGGGTGTCCAGGGTGGTCAACGGGCGCCCGCACCAAGACGCGCGCCGTCCGCCATCATCCTCACTCTGCGTAGAGTAATGACGTCCATATGTAGTTTTAGGTGGCGGCACGGCGCCGCGGTAGGCGGGACAACACCGTCCCGCGGATCGTCCCGGCACACGGGTGGGAACGTGTACGGACGGGACGTGACAGAGACGAACGGCGCAGATCGGTTGAAAAGCGGATAAATGGGTAAGTTCGTGGCGTCCGATTCCCGACACCCGCCGACGGCATGGCCTCGCGGCCCGACGCCCGGTCATTCCCGGGTCAGCGCCGACTCGCCGACCCCCCGCGCTCGGATCCCCCCCCGCTCGGGCCCCCCGCGCTCGGCCGGCTGTGCCCCGGGCTCACCGGGCTGCGGCGCGGGCTCCGGCCCGAGCCATTCCAAACCGTCGAACTCGACCCGGGGCCGCTTCCACCCGGCGCGCGGCGCCCGTCCATCCGGCACGCCGGGCAGGTCGGGATCGAGGGACCGGACCGGGGGGAACGGGTCTCGCACGTCCCGGTCCGTCATGTTCCGCAGCGGCATGATGCCTGACGCGAGTGGCACCGTCGGGCCATCGACGGGCTTCCCGATCACCTCGACCTCGCCCGGCGATCCGCCGGCCCCGCTCACGAGGCCGCCCTCCCCGCCCCTCGCCGCCCCTTCGAAGCGCCTCGCCACCCATCTGTCGACCCGCCGGGCCCACTCCCGGGAAAGGGTGATGCAGGGACGCTCGATCAAAAAGTGCGTCACGGTGGAGACCCCGACGGTCAGGGTAAGGACCACCAGGAGAAACGGCAGGTAGGGGATCTTCCACAGCCGCCAGCCACTGTGCTCCAGCACCAGGTCGATGACGGCCGAGTGCCACAGATAGATGCCGTACGAGATCGCTCCGAGGAAGGCCAGCGGACGGCTGGCCAGCAGCGGCCGCACCCAGCCGCGGTCGCTGCGGCCGAACACCGCCGGGAGCAGCAGGAAGAAGCCGAACAACCCGTAGCCCAGGTGCTTGCCTATGTCCTGGCTCCGCGTGGCTTCAAAGATCGGCACGAGCGGCAGGCCGAGATGCCTGCTCGACACCCAGTAGAAGAACGCGGCGATGCCCCAGCACACCGTGCCCGAGCCGGGCAGCTCGGCCCAGCGCGGCGACCTGCCCTGCCGGGAGTACCAGGCCGAGAGCACGGCGAGCAGCATGCCCATGGCGAACAGGTCCCACCAGACCGGCAGCCAGACGTTCCAGCCGTTCATCCAGGTCTGCGTGGACGGGATCACCAGATAATGGACGATCTTGGCTGCGGCGAACGTGACCGCGAGCGCGGCGAGTTCCACGCGTAACTGGGCGGCGGGCGGGCGGTCCCGCCGCCGCAGCAGCCACGCGTATACCGGTATCGCCAGGTAGAACGCCGCCTCGACGTCCAGGGTCCAGGCCTGGGTGAGGCCCTGGATCGCCCAGTGCTCCTGATAACCCTGGACGAAGAATGCCGTCTGGAACAGACCGGCCAGGCCGTGCACGCCGACCCGCTTACTGCTGACCACGGTCAGGGTGACGGCGAGCGCCACCCAGTACAGCGGGACGATCCGCATGAACCGCCGGACCAGGTAGCCGGCGGCGTCCGAGCCGCGGAGGCCGGCGAACCGGGCGGCGACGAACGGGCGGTAGAGCAGAAACCCCGAGATCAGGAAGAAGACCGCGACACCGATCTCACTCCGGGCGGTGTAGGGGCCCAGCCGGCTGCTGGTGGTGAAACCGGCGGGAAACGCGGTGTGCACGACGACCACGAGAATCGCCGCGATCGCGCGCAGGCCGTCGAAGCCGCCGAAGACGACCTTGGGTGGACGGACCGGCGCGGGAGTGCGCGGTTCGGGGATGGAAGCGGTGCCGGCCGGGCCGGCGGCTGCGCCGGAATCGGCTGCGGCCGTAAGAGAAAGGGCGGGTCCATTCACCGACCGAGCGCCCGGAGATCAGCAAGGTCCGGCACCCTGGCAACGTACCAGTCCGGTATACGCGACCACGTCGGCACCCCGAGCGAACCCCCCCTTTCTACCCGGCCGGCCGGTCCGCGAACCTACCGCGACACCCGAGTCACTACGCGACGCCCGAGCCACTGCGCGGCGGCCGTGATCGCGACGGCGGCGAGCAGCACGATCGCGGGCTCCGCGGCGGCCCGGAACCGGGTCGTCCCATAGATCGCGACCGAGGCGAGGCTCAGCGCGATCGGCACGGCGAGCAGTGGCAGCAGCACGACCCGGCGGCGGCGCAGCACCACGACCCCGGCGAGCGCCGCGATCTCCAACGGCCACAGCGTGACCATCCCGACCTTACTGAGGACCAGGGGGCGCAGCTCGATGGTGTCCAGCCGGGCCTGCTGCCAGGGACGGTAGACCCCCCATGTCCGACCAAGCCGCGCCGCGGCCACCCGGGGCAGGCTGCGCTCGTTGTGTTTGATGTAGTCGTACGCGGCCCGGCGGTAGAACACGTCCCGTTCGGAGCGTTCCTGGGGCGAGGGTGGCAACGCCAGGATGCAGTCGAACGACCACCAGCCGACGTACCGGCCGGAGTAGCTGGCCGGGCAGTGGGTGACCGCCAGGGTGGAGCCGAGCCCGGTGGACAGGTATTCCGGCTCACTGAACCGGGACAGGTTGTAGATCGTCCAGGGCGCGATCGTGAGCGCGCTCACCGCCGCCGCGACGGCCACCAGGGCGATCCGGCGCCGCCAGGCGAGTTCACGGGCCGTCGCGACGAGTGGCACCACCAGCACCACGGCGAGCAGCGCCAGTTCCGCTCGCGCGAGCATCACCGCCGCGAGGGCCACTCCGAGCCAGGCGGCGTCGGCGGCTCCCCGCCGGTCTCGGAACCGGTAGGCGGCAAGGGTGATCCACGCGCAGGTGAGGATCCCGGTCGTCTCCGACATCAACAGCGGGTCGTTGAGCCACATGCCCGGATAGACAGCGGCGATCCCGGCCGCCACCAGTCCGGTCACGGGGCCGGCGATCCGCCGCCCGGCGAGGGCGACGAGCACGATCGACAGCACGCCGAGCAGGCACAAGAACAGCTGGTGGGACAGGAAGCTGGTGAATCCGAGCACCGACGGCACGGCCAGCAGCACGCTGGTCAGCGGGGGGTGCTGGGCGTCGGGGACGTAGCGGCCGGACAGGGCGAGTTCGTAGGGGTCGGGCCAGCCCCGGCCGTCGGCGAAGAGGTTCGCCGCCTCGTGGTAGTAGTACGGGTCTCCCTGCACGACCGCCGGATGCAGCCAGTGGAACAGGTAGAACAGGCGGACGGCGAGACCGAGCAGCCCGATCGCGGCCAGCCACAGGTGCCAGCGCACGGGCCGCGCCCGCCCCAGCACCACGGAGAATCCCGACATCACGGGGAATCCCGGCGTGGGGTGGCCCGCGGGCACCGCCGGCGCCGGGGCCACCATCCGGGGGAGCCCCGCCGTGGTCTCAGACACACGCGGAAGGTACCAATGTCCCGATAGCGGCTCGACACCGCGTCCGCCGCGACAGCGGTGAGCACACCGTGCGTGCGTCCTCCCACGCCGCTGCGATTAGCCTTGCCTGTCGTATGTCCTGGCGAGGTCGCAGCCGACGCAACCCCCGGCGACGAGGAGGGAACGAGGCTGACCAGCAACGACGCCGACACCTTCCCGCTCGCCTCCGGTGGGCGCCACCGCCGGGTGGCACCCGGGCCGGAGCCCACCGACACCACCCCGATCAATACCCGCCTGGGCGGGACGCGACCGGCGCCCGGGGCCACCCGGAGACCGGCTGGACCTCCCCGCCGGTCTCCCGGGACGGCGACGGCGCCCGGGGCGAGAACCCGGGCCGGCACCCGGCCGCGGACCGGCACGCGCGAGGCGACGGGGCCGCAGCGGGTCGAGGAGGATCTCGACGCCACCGGGCCCGTGCTCGCGCCGCTCGGGCGCTCCCCCGCGC